>JAFUEG010000034.1 GCA_017464045.1 Lachnospiraceae bacterium | reverse complement strand
CCGTCTATAGAGGTAATCATAGAACTACACAGAGACGGAGTAATGGAGGATTTACTTCTGGTAAGGCTTATCGACGGAAGACCGACAGCACAGATTATGTTTTTAAACGGTGTGAGCAGGTTGAATCTAAATGGTGATCTTGACTATCTGTATAACCCGAATAAGATAGAAAATCTTGCCTTCAGCCTTCAGATGCATCTCGCCGGTAAGGCGATGTACGGGGATTTGCTTCGAAGGATATACATAAGAGGCTACAGTTTTAACCTTGAAAAGATGCCGAGAGCCTCACTTGTGGAGGTGGGAGCCCAGACCAATACGGTTGAAGAAGCAAAAAATGCAATGATTCCTCTTGCTGCAATTATAAACAGTGTACTGCGCAAAAATTAGATTGCCACATATCACACTAATATGATATACTTTCCTATGATTATTTTAGGATTTATAAAGGATGACGAGGAAAGAAACATGGCACATCTTGATCAAAAATATATAAGAAATTTTTGCATAATTGCGCATATAGATCATGGTAAATCAACACTTGCGGACCGTATCATCGAAAAGACCGGAACCTTAACCAGTCGTGAGATGCAGGAGCAGGTGCTCGACAACATGGATCTTGAGCGAGAGAGAGGTATAACGATTAAGGCGCAGTCGGTGCGTATAATATATAAGGCAAATGATGGTCACGAATATATATTTAACCTTATAGACACTCCGGGACATGTGGATTTTAACTATGAGGTTTCAAGAAGTCTGGCAGCCTGTGAGGGTGCCGTTCTTGTTGTGGATGCGGCTCAGGGTATCGAGGCTCAGACTCTTGCCAATGTCTATTTGGCCGTAGATCATAACCTTGATGTTATGCCGGTTATAAATAAGATTGATTTACCATCGGCAGACCCTGAAAGGGTTATAAATGAGATAGAGGATGTAATCGGAATCGAAGCAAGTGAGGCCCCTCTTATCTCTGCAAAAAACGGAATAAATATAGAGCAGGTTCTGGAGCAGATAGTTGAAAAAATTCCTGCACCGACGGGGGATGTGGATGCACCGTTTAAGGCACTTATATTTGATAGTCTCTATGATTCCTATAAGGGTGTAATAATATTCTGCCGTGTATTTGACGGTGTTTGCACCAAGGGTACAAAGATAAAAATGATGGCAACCGGTGCGGAGGCTGAGGTTGTTCAAGTCGGAATATTTGGAGCAGGGCAGTTCATACCTTGTGATGAGCTTAGCGCAGGTATGGTCGGATATATAACCGCAAGTCTTAAAAATGTTAAGGATACAACAGTAGGTGATACCGTAACGGATGCGGACAACCCTTGTGCCGAGGCACTTCCCGGATATAAGAAGGTTAATCCTATGGTTTACTGCGGTCTTTATCCTGCAGACGGAGCAAAGTATCCTGATTTAAGAGATGCACTTGAAAAGCTGCAGTTAAATGATGCATCACTTAGCTTTGAGCCTGAAACCTCAATTGCACTCGGCTTTGGATTCAGATGTGGATTTTTGGGCCTTTTACATCTTGAGATTATTCAGGAAAGACTTGAAAGAGAGTATAACCTTGACCTTGTAACGACAGCTCCGGGTGTTGTATATAAGGTACATAAAACCGACGGTGAGGTTATCGAGCTTACCAATCCGTCCAATCTTCCGGATCCTTCGGTTATTGACTATATGGAGGAGCCGTTCGTTTCGGCTGAAATAATGGTTACTACAGATTATGTGGGCGCAATAATGCAGCTTTGTCAGGAAAGACGAGGCATATACAAGAGCATGGAATACATGGAAACCACTCGTGCCTTACTCAAGTATGATTTACCGTTAAATGAGATAATATATGATTTCTTTGATGCTTTAAAATCCCGTTCAAGAGGCTATGCTTCCCTTGATTATGAGTTCAAGGGCTATGAGCGTTCGGATCTTGTTAAGCTGGATATGCTTATTAACAAGGAGGAGGTTGACGCACTTTCCTTTATCCTTCATAAGGATACCGCCTATGAGCGAGGCAGAAAGATGTGTGAAAAGCTCAAGGAAGAGATACCGAGACATTTATTTGAAATTCCTATTCAGGCTGCAATCGGAAGCAAGGTTATCGCAAGAGAGACCGTTAAGGCGGTTCGTAAGGACGTGCTTGCCAAGTGCTACGGCGGTGATATAACCCGTAAGCGTAAGCTTCTTGAAAAGCAGAAGGAAGGAAAAAAGAGAATGCGCCAGATTGGAAATGTAGAGATTCCGCAGAAGGCGTTTATGAGTGTACTTAAATTAGATGAGGAGTAGAGTTTACAGATGAGTAGATATGTAAGTCTTTATGTTCATATACCTTTTTGTGCAGTAAAATGCAAATACTGTGATTTTCTTTCATTTGACGGTGAAAGCTATCAGACCATGCTTCGATATGTTGATGCACTGTGCCAGGAGATAAAGCTTTATGCACCGATTGTTGATGAATATACGGTAAGAAGTATCTTTATAGGTGGTGGAACACCATCAATCCTGGATGAATCGCTTATAACTAATATCATGGCATTTATCAAGCAGACCTTTAAATTAGAAAAAAAAGCGGAGATAACCATTGAGGCAAATCCGGGTACCTTAAGACATCAGAAGCTTACAGGCTATAAGCTTGCGGGAATTAACCGTATCAGTATCGGGCTTCAGTCCGCTGATGATGAGATGCTAAAAAGGCTTGGCAGACTTCATAATTATGACCAGTTTGTGGCAAGCTTTAAGGCTGCAAGGCGTGCCGGCTTTGATAATATCAACATTGATGTTATGTCAGGGCTTCCGGGTCAGACAATCCATTCTTATGTGGATACATTATCAAAGGTGCTTGATTATGAGCCGGAACACATTTCCGCATATTCGCTTTCCATCGAGGAGGGTACGCCGTTTGCAAGCGATGAATCGGTTTTAAATGATTTGCCACCGGAGATGATTGACAGAAGAATGTATGAAATCACCAAAAAACTCTTATCGGCAAAGGGCTATGACAGATATGAGTTTTCAAATTATGCAAAGCCGGGCTATGAATGCATTCACAATATGGTCTACTGGACCGGTGGTGAGTATATTGGCTTAGGCCTTGGCGCATCATCATATTTTCAGGGCAAGAGGTTCAATAATACGAGAAATATAAGATATTACATAGATACTCTCGAGGAGATTTCGGACAAGTTTACCGACAACGATAACCGTGAGATTCTTTACAACGATACAACCAAGATGATTCGTGAAAATGTTACACCTATCTACATTGATTCACGTATGGAGGAGTTTATGTTCCTCGGACTCCGTATGACCTGCGGTGTCAGCAGAAGCGATTTTGAAGAGCGTTTCAAGAAGGATATCTTCGAGGTTTACGGTCCTGTACTTAACAAATATATCGGTGAAGGATTTATGGAAATGACAGATGACCGCATATATCTTACCGACCGCGGAATAAATGTAAGCAATGTAATCTTAAGTGATTTTTTGCTTAACTAAAAATGTTGGAAAAGCTATAAGATAATGATAAAATTTTAATAATTAAGT
>JAFUEG010000033.1 GCA_017464045.1 Lachnospiraceae bacterium | reverse complement strand
TTTTGCTGTTTCTTATATTTTTCCCGACTATTATGGAAGGCCCTATCGCGGCATATACGGATATTCATGATAAGCTTTACAGCGGAGATTCTCTTGATATCGATAATCTGGCTCAGGGCTATATACGTATATTCTGGGGTGTGTTTAAAAAGCTTGTTATAGCAGACAGGCTGTATGTGATTGTCACGGAGCTTTTTGATAATTACAGCAGCTATTATGGAGCATATATAGCTGCGGCTTCTATTGTTTACACTATACAGCTTTATATGGAATTTTCAGGATGCATAGACATAGTTATCGGAAGTGCGAAAATGTTTAATATTACGCTTCCTGAAAACTTCAGGCAGCCATTTCTTGCAAAGGACGCTTCGGAGTTTTGGAGAAGGTGGCATATATCTCTCGGTGTATGGTTCAAGACCTATATCTTCTATCCGGTTGCTATGTCAAAGCCGGTTAAAAAATGGACGAAGTACGGGCCTGATCATGTAGGTAAATATATGACAAGGCTGGTGGAGATGGCTATAGCGCTTTTGCCGGTGTGGCTTGCTAACGGTCTTTGGCATGGTGCAGCATGGAGCTTTATATGCTATGGAATATATTATCTGGTAGTTATACTTACAGAACAGGCACTGGAGCCTTTAAGAACCAAAGCCATAGGCCGCTTAAAGGTTACAGAAGACAATAAGTGTTACAGCTGGCTCAGAAGAGCGAAAACATGGATTATAATATTTACCGGTGAGCTTTTCTTTAGGGCGGAAACCTTAAAGTCGGGAATTCGTATGTTCAAATCCATGTTTAAGGGCTTTTCGATTCCGGCACTTTTTGACGGTACATTTTTAAAGATGGGACTTGATATATATGACTGGTGCGTGGTTGGTATCTGTATGATAATTGTTATAGTTGTCGGAGCACTTCGGGAAAGGCATGAAAAGCTTGGTGTATGGCTTGCCGAAAGAAAGCTTTCGATTAGATGGTTTGTGTATATAAGCCTTATAGTTTTGGTTATAATGCTTGGTGTGTACGGACCGGGACACGAGGAGGTGGACTTGATTTATGCAGGCTTCTAAAAAAGAAAAGCTTCTTCGCACAATTGGATTTTTTGCAGTGCTTATAACGGTACTTTCCATACTTAATTATTTTTTTGATCCGTTAAGACTTGATATGGTTAAGTATGTTACCGAGCATGACAGTAACTATCTTAGCCTGATGGAAGAGCCGGAAGATTCCATAGATGTTCTGGTTTTGGGAGACAGTTTATCCTATGGAATGATTAATCCTATTGATTTTTGGGAAAAGGGTGGACTTACCTCTTATATTGCCGGTCAAAGCGGACAGATTGTACCGGAAACATATTTCGAATTAAAGAATATAATGGAAAATCAGTCGCCTAAGGTTGTTATTATAGAAACAGGAATTTTAGTTCATGATTTTTCTACGGAAATGCATATATTGATATATCAGGTGATGTATGATTTGCTTCCTGTGACAAAGTATCATGAGCTTTGGAAGGTTATGCTTGGAGATACGGATGATGAGCTGAAGGAACATTTTAAAGGATTTAGAAAACGTGAAGATATTATGGCTTATGAGGGCGGAGAGTATATGATTTATACTGATGAAGATAAGGAGATAAAAGGCATCGGTAAAACATATATGAAGAAGATTAAGGAACTGTGTGATGATAATAATGCAACTCTTGTGCTTGTGAGTATGCCGTCTCCGAAAAATTATAATTATGAGATCCATAATGGTTTGACAGAACTTGCTGACGAACTTGGAGTAGAGTATATAGACTTTAATCTGATGACTGAGGAGCTTTCGTTTGATTGGACGGCACATATGCTTGATGGTGATGATCATGTTAATTTTTTTGGTACTTTGAGAACCAGCGGCTGGCTTCTTGATTATATTATAAATAATTACAATTTCGAAAAAAGAACTGATGAAAAGCTTATAGAGGACTGGAACAATGAGACGGATAAATATAAAGAATTCTTTAATTTGCAGTAAAGTTTTTTTTAACTTAAACTAAATGCTTTACTTTTTTTTGATAAATAAGTATAATATACAAGTTACTGAAAATAATAATAGGATAAATAAATTGTTGCATTTTACGTTGTATTGAGGGTGTTGTATCAGATAGTTTAACATATGGAGATAATATAATGGGAAACACAGGAAAAAATAGTAACGTTAAAAATAATCAGAGAAAGAGTCAAAAAAAGAAAAATCAAAAAGCAAGAAAGATAATTAAACTGATAGGATATATACTATGTGCGATTCAGTTTGTATTTAGTATTTTAGCGACTTTATATGTGGTTAAGTTAAATATTGTTCCTACGTCATATATTGTGATAATAGATGTACTGTTGCTGGTTTTAGTTGTATTTTTCATACTTTTACAAAAGTGGCCGGTACCCGGAGTGATTGCTTCGTTTTTATCAATAATTATAAGTAGTATTTTGTTTTTAGGATGTTTCTATATAAACTTTACTTATAAAAAAATCAGGGACATGTCAGGTGTTGATACTAAGATAGATAATGTAAATGTTTATGTAAGAGCAGATGATGCAGCCGGAAGTATAAATGATGCGGCTAATTATAATTTTGGTATCTTAACAGAACTTGACAGGGAAAATACCAATAATATTATAGCTGATATAGAAAGTGCAGTGGGTCAGTCAATCAGTATAACAGAATATGATACTGTACTTGATCTTGTACAGGGGCTGTTTGAAAACCAGACTCAGGCTATGATTCTTAATGATGCGTATATGAGTTTTATTACAGATACAGCTGGTTTTGAGGATGCCGAAAGCAGAATTAAGGTTATATATAACAAGAACTACGAAAGTTCAATTAAAAAAGAAGTAAACGAAGAGTATCTTAATAGTGAAGGAAGGGTATTTACTGTTCTCTTAAATGGTGTTGATACCAGAGGAAGTACTATTGCAAACAGTAACAGTGATACAAACATACTTATGACTGTTAATATGGATACACATCAGATACTTATGATAAGTACGCCAAGAGATTATTTCGTACCTCTTTCAATCTCAGGAAATGTGAGAGATAAGCTTACACATTCGGGAGCTTATGGTGTCGATGTAACTATGGACACTCTTGAGATGCTTTATGGAGTAAACATAGATGATTATGTCAGAATCAATTTTGATGGATTCATGGATGTCATAGATGCACTTGGAGGCATAACTGTATACTCTGATTACGAATTTGACGGTTTTGATAATGATGTGGTAAATATGACTTATCATTTTAATCAGGGCTATAATGAATTAAATGGAAAACAGGCTCTTCTTTTTGCAAGGGAGAGACATGCCTTTACAGATGGTGACAGACAAAGAGGAAAGAATCAGATGGCAGTTATCGAGGGTATGATAGATAAGGCATTAAGTCCGCAGATACTTAAGAATTACACTAACATTTGGAGTGAAGTTTCGGATTGTGTAGTTACAAGTATGGATTATGATGAGATAGCTGATTTTGTTAAAACCCAGCTTTCTGATGGAACAAACTGGAATGTTGTTAAGTATAGCGTAACCGGTACGGATTCATCATCAACGACTTATTCAACAGGAAGTACCGAGGTATATGTTATGATTCCTGATGAAGAAACTGTTAATCAGGCCAGAGAGTATTTAAGACAGATATACGCAGGTCAAACTGTAGTAATACCTGAATAATAATTTTATAATAAATATTATAGTTATACAAAAACAGGTTGGACAGGTTTTGATAAATACTTTGTCAAGCAGGCAGAGTTTTATCAATCTGAACAGCCTGTTTTTTTTGCTTTTATAAAATAGAATACACTTTGCTTTTTGTGTTTTGGTTGACATAATGGACGCTTGTTTACATAAAAATGACACGATTTGTTGCATTTTGATTTTTATATTGATTTTTATTTTCTGATGTTGTATGTTCTTACCTAAGCAGATAAAATTCTTAATTTTTCTATTGGTCTGGATATAATTTAGATTTTCCTGCTTATTTACCTTTTTATTTTAATTTTTATGACGGGAGGAGTTTTTTATTTTCCCGGGGATTTGCTGCACAAAAATATGTGTGGTGCATTTTTGGTACAAAAAAGGGGGTGTGCTATGGTCTGATATAAGCAAATTAATTTTGATGATTTAGAAAATTAAATACAAAAAAATAATAAAAAGGTTGAAAGATTTTAATTGATTTTAACAAGGTATGTGAAATTGTATAAGAAGGGAGATTTAGATTTATGGAGAAATTCGGAAAAAGCTTTAAAAGAGTTGTGGTCGGAATTATTATGACGGCTGCAATTCTCATAACTGTCAATCCTGTCGGTATTTCTTTGGCATCAGAACTATCGGATTTGCAGGAAACTTCGGAAGATTCAACTGAAAATATATACAGCAATGATGATAGTGGCGGTATTACAGAGCAATCTTTAGATGATACTGATGATTTTATCGAAGAGGATATTCCGGTGCTAGGCTCCGGTGTTTATGGAAAGGAACTTAATCGTCAGGGATATCAGGTTCAGGTAACATCATATGTTGAAGGAGCAAAGGTGTCTACATTTAAGGAGGGGATACTCAGATATCAGGATCAATATGTGTTCTGCTATAATCCGGGTAAAAGATTTAAGGAAACTGATAATGTTACGATACATGACGAGGTTCCGGCTGAATTTACGGAGGAACAAGGTAAAACTATTTCTATGATGATTTATTATATTTTTAATAATTATAATTTAATTGGTGAAGAGGGAGCGATAAACTATTATCTCGGACAATGTGTCATATGGAATTATATTAATTCTATTAATCCTGCATTTAACCCATACAGAATTTATATAACAGATTCAACATCGGCATATACGGTAGAACAACAGGAAGCAGCACTCAATACCATATTGACATGGGTAGATGCAAATAAAAATGATTACTATACATCTATCCGATATTGGACAAATAATGATGGCGATTATCAGCCGGTTATATTTGGATGGGCTTATCCTGTGGAAAAAAAGGGAATGATAGAGGTTCAAAAATATTCTGCTGATACGGAACTGACATCTGATAACAAAAATTATTCACTTGAGGGTGCGATATATGGTGTATATGCATCTGAAGCAGACGCTTTTTTAGACAATAACCGTATTACGATCATAACAACAGGACAGGATGGTATAGGGATAAGCGGAGAGCTTAGTTATGATACATACTATGTTAAAGAACTTGTTTCGCCGCCATCTTATGAACTTGATGGTAATATCTATCAGGTAACAATTAATGCACTCGTTCCGATTCCGGTAGTTTCTTCAGCGGAAAAACCATATCCGGGAAAGATAAGGCTTACTAAAGTATCGGATAATGAAAATTTAACTAACAATAACAGCAGTTATTCTCTGGAGGGAGCTGTTTATGGAGTTTATGAAACAAACAGTGATGCGGAAAATTGTAGTAATGCAGTTGATACCATTACAACTGATAAACAAGGTTTTGGTGAAAGCGGAGATCTTCCGTTAGGCACATATTATGTGAAGGAAACAGTAGCATCTAAAGGTTTTACTCTTGATACAAAGGTTTATAAGGTTGATATAGATGAAACTGTACAATCTCAAACAGTCAGTTCATATGAAAAACCACAAACTGATACAGCACCGCTTGTTGTTATCAAAAAAGATGATGAGAGTGATGATAATTATGAACTGCTTTATTTAAAAGATGCAGTATTTGAGGTAAGATACTATGCTGCAGAATCTGAAAGTGAGGTTAATGAAGCAACATATAAAAGACACTGGTACCTTAGAACCGATTCTAATGGTAGGGCTTATCTTAAGAGTGATTATTTGACATCATTTGATGACAAAACAAGTGATGATTTTTATTATAACGAACTAAATGAGCCGGTTCTTCCACTTGGGTATATAACTGTACAGGAGGTGAAATCACCGGAAGGATATGTGCTTGATGATGCCGTTACTATACGAAAAGTTATGCCGGGAATGAATGAAACTCAGAGAGAAAATGAGTGTATTGTGGAAAATAGTGAAAAGAAACAATCCTTTCAGCTGATTAAACTTGCGGAAGATGGTACATCTGATTTTAAACCTTTGGCAAATGCAGGCTTTATGGCATGTAAGATAAGTGATCTTTCTTTAGATACAGAAGGCGGCTATATATTTGATGAGACAAAAGCTGTGAGACTTACTGTAGACGGTAACAGAGAAATGTTTACAGATGAGGACGGCTATGCAATATCCGATGAACTTAGATATGGTACATATCTGGTACATGAAACAACTGTTCCTATAGGCTATATGCCTGTAGCTGATTTTCTGATAACCGTATCGGAAGACAGCCGATCTCCACAAAGTCTTATTTATGTAACTGATATGCAAAAGAAATATTATTTACGAGTTACAAAGATAGACAGTACAACGAAACATCCGGTATTGTATAATTCTGCTGCATATAAAATATGGTCATATAAAGATAATGATTATATATCCTTTAAAACATTTACAGGTTCAGAATACGAAATGACAGACACATTTAAAACTGATGATAGTGGTGTGCTGATGCTGCCTGAACCGATTACC
>JAFUEG010000032.1 GCA_017464045.1 Lachnospiraceae bacterium | reverse complement strand
TTTTTTCTCAAGGTATGCCTCCAATCCCCTCTTACGAAGCTTGCAAGCCGGACAGTTTCCGCATCCGTCTCCTTTTATTCCATTGTAACATGTAAGAGTTTTCTCTCTGACAAGTTCAAATCCGCCAAGCCTATCGGCAAGCTCCCATGTAGCTTCCTTATCTATCCACATAAGAGGCGTGATTATATTAAATTCATAATCCATTGCAAGATTAAGTGTAACATTCATTGATTTAATAAACACATCCCTGCAATCCGGATATCCGGAAAAATCACTTTGTGATACTCCTGTTATTATATCACTAATTCCCTTCTGTTTTGCAAAAATTGCTGCAAAAAGAATAAAAACCATATTTCTTCCGTCAACAAATGAGTTGGGAGGTGTCCCATCCTCCGGTGCATTTTCGTCAACCTCTATATCCGAACGTGTAAGTGAGTTTGGCGCCAGCTGATTAAGTAATTCCATGTCAAGTATCCGGTGTTCCACGCCAAGTTCATTGCATATTTCCTTTGCACAATCAAGCTCCTTAACGTGTCTTTGATTATAATCAAAGGACACAGCAAAAACCTTTTTATAATTTTTATTTGCCCATAGCAGGCATGTCGTACTATCCTGTCCACCACTGAAAATAACAACGGCTTCATCCATATTTTTCATTGTTTTATTCCTTTCATATTGTCATGACACATTTTTATTTCAAAAGAAGCATCAGCCTGTTTTGCAAAGCTGCATCTTCTAAAAACTGACCGCTGAAGGTTGTGGTTATGGTTTTTGAGCTTCGGTTTTTTATACCACGTGCAGTCATACAGCTGTGACAGCCTTCAATTATTACAGCTACATCCTCCGAGCCTGTAACTTTTTTCATTATATATGCTATATCAGTGCCTATTCTTTCCTGAAGCTGTAATCTCTTGGCAACCATATCAGCTATTCTGGCAATTTTACTTAAGCCCAGAACCTTGTCCTTTGGAATATAAGCTACCGAAACTTTCATATCGTACATAAGTGCCATATGATGCTCACAGTAGCTGAATACCTCTATATCCTTAACAAAAACCATTTCCTTACAGTCACTCTCGGGCTTTTCAAAATACTTTGTGAACATATCCGCTATCTCATCATTGGTATAGTTCATGCCCTCAAATACTTCCTCATACATACGCGCAACTCTGTCCGGAGTTTCCTTTAATCCCTCTCTGTCCGGATTGTCACCAAGTGCTGTTATTATCCCTCTTATATGTTCTCTTATCGCATCCTTATCAATTGCCATTTTATACTCCTTTCTTATCAGGGCTCCATATATATTTATGTATCTGAAGCTGAAGTCTGACTGAATTCATATTATTATCTATCATAAATTTTACAATATCTTCGTTCTTTATTTCGCCAAAGCATGCACTTATGTAAACCATTGTTTTTTTATCCAGCGAATAGCGTTCAATGATTTCCTTTGCCTTTAACAAATCATTATAATCCGAAACTACAAATTTAACCGTATCCGTGCTTCGAATATTCTTAAAGTTATCCATGCACATCTTATCTTCCATGCCGCTTTTGGGGAGCTTGTAATCTACAGTAAATGTAACATTATCTCCTATATCATAATACTCCTTTAAATCAACCGCTCCGTTGGTTTCCACCTCTACCCTGAGCGACTTATCTCTCGATAGCATGGTGACAAGTCTTTTAATGTTATCCTGAATCAGCGGTTCTCCGCCGGTCAATGTAACATTCCTGATATTTGTATCCTTTATATATTCATATATTTCTTCTTCGCTAAGTATCTCATACGGTGCATTTTTTTCATTTGCCCATTTCGTATCACAATAAGAGCAATTAAGATTGCACCCCGCAAATCTTATAAAACAGGCAAGCTCACCTGCGCACCTTGCTTCTCCGTTGATACTGACGAATTTTTCCACTACCTTAAATTTTCCCATAGATTAATCCTGTCTATACCCCGCACAATTATTTTTCGTTTCATAAACAACCGACTCAATAACCTTATATCCTTTATCACTCATAAGATCATAAAAATACTTTGCAAAATTTTCAGCCGTCGGTCTCATGTCAAGCTCTACAATCTTGAAGTTTTCCTCGGTAAGAGCTTCCATGGTTTTGTCTTTAAGACTTCCCCTTTCAATTATAAGACTATGGTCAAGACCATCTGTAATCTCTCTTAAATCCTTCTTTAATTCCGAAAAATCAACAACCATTCCCCGGATTTGCTCATCTTCACTCAAAGAATCGCTTCCCACAACTATCTCAACACTCCAGTGATGTCCATGAATATTGGAACACTTTCCGTCATATCCCTTTAAAAAATGTGCGCTGTCAAAGCCCGATCTTGTTTTTAAAGTATACATATTAACCTCCTTACAAAATATGAAAATCGAGTAGGGAAGATGAAATCGCACCCTGCTCGTGCGCGAGCCGCCGGTCAGCTTTAGCTGACATATTCCTTTCGGCGCTCTGTGCATAAAAAAACCATAGAAGTCCCAAGACCTCTATGGCATTTTTTCATGCTTTAGTCCTGGTTTTTTTTATAGACAGGATGGTACAAACGAACTGTCTTATTATATTTTCTAAATTCCAAGGAATCCCTTTACTTCATCGAGCATCTTATCCTTTTCGCAAACTGTGTTGTGTCTTACAGGTGCTGTTCTTATATCTTCGATAGCCTGTGGAACCTTTACACCTGACAGACGATTAAGCTCATCAACAAGCTCAAAATCAGTCTTTTTATCATACTCGCTGTCAATCGCGTTCATAACACTTCTTGTAAATTTGTACGGACTTGCCGTAGATGCTATAACCGTAGGTGTATCATCACCTGTTTCCTTTACATATTTATCATAAACAGATGCAGCTACTGCTGTATGAGTATCCATTATATATGAATCACTTTCATAAACCTTCTTTATAGTTGCAGCGGTTTCAGCTTCCGATGCATAATTTCCATAAAAATCTGAAAGTTCTTTTTTCATGTCCTCGGTTATTGTGTACTCGCCATTACCCGTAAGCGCAGTCATAAGCTCCTTATTTTTAACAGCATCATTTCCTGCAATCCTGTATATAAGTCTTTCAAGATTGCTTGAAATAAGTATATCCATGGATGGTGATGAGGTAAGTATAAATTCTCTGTTTCTGTTATAGTTTCCTGTTGCAAAGAAATCGTAAAGCACCTTATTTTCATTTGATGCACAGATAAACTTATTAATCGGCAGCCCCATCTGCTTAGCATAGTAGGCAGCAAGGATATTACCGAAATTACCTGTAGGAACAACAACATTTATCTTGTCCCCTGCTTTTATGTTTCCGTCCGCAACAAGTCTTGTATATGCATAAACATAATAAACCATCTGTGGTACAAGTCTTCCGATATTAATTGAATTGGCTGATGAGAACTGATATCCCTTCTCGCCAAGATACTTATTAAGCTCAACATCGGAGAACATATTTTTAACACCGGTCTGCGCATCATCAAAGTTTCCTTTTATGCCGACAACAAATGTGTTAGCTCCCTTTTGTGTAACCATCTGCTTTTCCTGTATCGGACTGACGCCGTTCTTTGGGTAAAATACTATAATCTTTGTACCCGGAACATCCGCAAAGCCTGCCAGAGCAGCCTTTCCGGTATCGCCTGAAGTAGCAGTAAGTATGACTATTTCATTATGAACATTATTTTTCTTTGCAGAGGTTGTAAGAAGATACGGAAGAATCGAAAGTGCCATATCCTTAAATGCAATTGTTGAGCCATGGAAAAGCTCAAGATAATATGCCCCTGCTTTCTTGACTAAAGGTGCAATCTCTTTTGTATCAAATTTATCGTCATAAGCACTGTTTATACAATGTCTTAACTCTTCCTCCGTAAAATCGGTGAGCATAAGCTTCATAACATTATAAGCAACTTCCCTATAATCCATCTTAGCAAGCTCTTCAAGTGATACATCAAAGGAAGGAATACTATCAGGAACAAACAATCCGCCTTCATTTGCCAGGCCCTTCAATATAGCCATAGATGCAGTTGCAGTTTCGTTTGAATTTCTTGTACTCTTATATATAAGCTCCATTTTATAATTCTCCTCTTGCATATTTCTATTAAAATCTTTATAAATTTACATAAGCAGTACATATAAGCCAAAATATTTACCAGCTTATGCTTATCTAATAATTTTTACACTACATGGAATAATAACACACCAATCTGTTAAAAACAAGTAAAAAAGAGATGAAGCATATTTAACCACTATGCCCCATCTCTTATATAATCCTTAATCATCTAATACCAAATTACTGTACAAGATATACTGAACCATACTGTTTTGCAAAAGCTCTTGCTTCTTCATGAGTGTTAAAATAGATATCAATATGATTACCCTTTATAGCACCACCCACATCTTCTACAGTATATATCTGACCATTAATCATAAGCTTTGTTCCAAATGGATATCTTGAAGTATCTGCTGCAACTGTTCTACCTGCAACAGGAGTTGTTCCACTAGCAGTTATTGGGTTACTTGGATTACTCCACTTTCCACAGCATATAGCACATGGACAATATCCGGTAAGTGTAAATTCTCCAAGATACTGATAGCTGCCATTTTCATCAGCATAAGTTATTTCTGTAAGACCTACTGTTGGAGAAAGTGCAAATACTGCTGATGGCTGTTCAGCTGCAGATGCATCATATGTGTTAAAATCAGCTGCAGATGCATGCTCTGCAGTAAGTGCTGCCACAGCTGCCTGATCCTTCTTATCCTGACTTCTTGCTGCAAGTATATCATCAACCTGTTTTTCTGTCTTTTCAAGCTGGGCTAATTCTTCTGTTTCATAATTTACATTTACCATATCTTCATATGTGATACCTTTAGCTTCGAAGGTATTTCCGGAAAATGCTTCTTTTCCTGAAGAAACATCAGAAAGCGACATAATTACGCCAACTGACTGATGGCTTGCATTTATCCTGTCAGCCAAAGTGACTATAGACAAAATCCCTAAAGCAGCTATTACTACAACTGCCACTGCCACCTGATAATACTTCTCTGTATATTCTTTTGTGGTCTCAATTACCTTTTCTTTTGCCTTACTAAAGCTAAATTTCATAATATCACCTCTGTGTGAACTTTCTTTAATTAATTGTTACAAAATCGTTACATCACACATACAATGTGATTATAATTCAACAGTCAGTTAAGGTCAAGTATTTACATTTCGTTTTAGTAAGAATAAACAAAATGTCGCAATGATTTTGTTGATTAATCACAAAATATATATTACAATTAGCATGTACACATATCTCAATAATAATATCGGTATCCTTATGGATATTGTTAATAATTTTATGAACAACCATATTTTGAAACAAACACAAAAGGAGATTTTTATGGCCGAAAAAGCAGGTGTATATACTACAAAAAAGAAAAATGGTGAAATCTATTTTCGTGCTTCTTTGACATATAAAAGAAAACATATAAGTCTCGGAAGCTTTTCCAACTCGGAAGATGCAAACTGTGCCTATAATGAAGCACACAAAATAATCGATGACGAAAATAAAACCATTACAAAGGAAAGCTATGACAAGTGCATGAAACTTGCACATGATAAATTTATATCACTTTTAAACTTTCGTGATAACGGAATTTACTTTGCAACACCTATATATCTTTTAAAAAATTATTTTGAATATTACCTCACACCTGATACAATTATAAAGTTTGACCGTGATGATTTATTTTTTTATGCCTCTCATAAAATCCAGCAGCGCGGCGGTTATCTTTTTGTGAGTGATTATGGCAGCCAGTATAAAATACTTGGCAGATATGGAATAAAACCATTTGCCGTTTATGGACGAGATTTTATCATGACAAATAATGACAAATATGATTACAGATATTCCAATATAAAGGTAATTAACAACTACACCGGCGTCCAGATGGAAGAAAAAAACGGCAAACCTGTATATACTGCCATTATCCATAAAGTAAGCAACTATATTATCGGTAGATATGAAACCGAAGAACAGGCTGCCGTTGCTTATAATAAAGCTGTAGATATATTTCATTCAAACGGTATAAAGAAAAACTATACTAAAAATTACATTGTATCTTTAAAAAAAGATGAATATTTAAAGCTATATGATGAAGTTAGTATTTCTGAAAAAATTAATTTAGTAAGATAGTATCAGTGCTTTTCATATCATTTTTTCTAACTAGTTTAAAAGGAAGAATCCTGCATTTAGATACCCTGCAAATATTACCCATATAATATATGGAATCATAAGATAAAACGATATTATATTTATAGGTTTAAACCTATTCATCATTTTAATAATCAGAAGCCACATTGCAGCGAGCCATGCAAAAGCAAACAATCTCCAACCAAAGTTAAAAAACAAAATTGACCAGCCAAAATTAAAGAAGAGCTGTAATAAATATGTATCTAAAGCTTTTTCAACATCTTCTCTATTTTTACCCTCTCTGACTATAAGATACGATGAGACGCCCATCAATATGTAAAGAACTGTCCATACGACCGGAAAAATCCACGCAGGCGGTGCAAGCGGTGGTTTATTTAATGTCTGAAATTCATCTCTTGCATTCATAGATAAAAGAGCAGATACAAGTCCTGCTGCAAGCGGAATTACCAGGCAGATAACAAGCTCCTTAATATTAATCTTATTTTTCATACTCTACTCTCAAATTATATTTACTACATAATATGATCCGGAAAAAATTATTATTACTTTTTTAAGATTACAAACAATTAATCTTCTTTATATTTTTAATTATTTTTTCAAAAAATCATTAGAATAAACCGTTTTTTCATTTTGTTTCTTCAAATATACTTTTCATTATTTCTTCCGGCGTCATATCGTCAAATCCATCCGGATCTGTAAGTACATTCCTGCTCCAATGCATCTGATTATACTCTGTCAAAAAATCAGTATCCCTGATACACGTATCATAACGTGCATAGCTTTCCGGAAAATATGTGGACATATATTTCCCTGCCAGTGCTACCGCCTCACTTTCCGGTTTTCCATCCGGAGTTTTAGTTCCACAGATTGATACAACAGGCGGCGACGCATGCACAAAAAGAAGACTTCCGTCGCTGCATCTGCCTATTACTATAAATACATGTCCGTCAGTCCCCATTATATCTCCCGGATAATACCTGTCGATACTGTCCCTGCTTATCAAGGTACCTCCAAATATATCTGCATATTCACTTGTCATATCCTTTGACGGAAAAACATAACCATTGTCTCTGTAAAAATCTCCAAACACCTGATAAGTCACATATCCGACATATCCTGTACAATCAAGACCGTCATGTATCTGATACATAGTATCTTCAAAGTTATAATTCTCATCATTTTCTTTAAAAAACTCATACCACCGTGGACTTATCCCATATGATAGTGCCTCAATTCCGGATCCCGAATCATCCTCATTCCAACCACCGCCATAGACATAAAGAGTTGTACCAACAGGCTCTATGGCAGCCTGAAGATAATTTTTTACAGTTGTTAATCCTGCTCTTGATTCATATACATTATCCCCACTGTCATACGACAAGGTATCGGCAACATTCTTATTATAAGACAAATCATCTTTAATACTATCATTATCGCTTAAATCATTTTGATTATCACTAAACCTTATCTCATATCTAATACCATCTTCGCTAATCGCCCTGCTTATAACTGCAGTAGCAAACATACTAAAAACAAGCAACACAACATATACAAAAAAAACTCTGTTAATTAAACTATTATCCTTCAAATCTTTTTCTTTTAAATCTTTTTCTTTTAAATCTTTTTCTTTTATATTATTATCTTTTATATTATCTGTCTTTTTTCTGAAAGCACTAATATTTTTATCCACAATAATACCTCACCAAAATATACTAATAATATCCTATACATTTTGGCTTTCATTTATTCGCACAAAGTGCGAATGAGGCTTATATGGAACAGGCTGTATGGATTAAAAAAGTACTCTGTCAACATTTTGCCCGATTTGCGTTAAATCAGCAGAGAAACTTCGAAATAATTCACTCAGAAAACGATATGTCTGAGCGTAAGCGAGTTTATCGTTTTCGTGCGAATTGCAAGAAGTCGAACGCACTGATTTAGCAAATTGTTGGCAAGTTGACAGAGTACTTTTTATAAACCATACAGTCTGTTACTACTATAAGCCTCATCACAAAATTATAACATTAAAAGTAAATTCCGTACCAGATAAGGAAGATATAGATACACCACACCTTTCTCCAGTTATCCGGCTGATCAAGATACTCATCGGAAAGCATTTCGTTGAGTAAATTTGTATCAAAATATTTTGATGCATTTTCACTGTTAAAGAGTTCTCTTATCTGACCTATAAACGGCTCCTCTCTCATCCATACACGTACAGGTACCGCAAAACCAAGCTTCTTTCTAAAAGCAACCTCATCAGGTATCATATGAGCAGTTGCCTTACGGAAGACTATCTTACTTTCGGAAAGACTTGCTTCATATTCTGTCGGAATCCGGGAAGCGACTTCATAAATTCTTGAATCAAGGAACGGAGTTCTTGCAATAAGTCCGTTAGCCTTACTCATCTTCTCTGCATTTAACATAATGTCTCCTTCAAACCAGACATTTAAATCACAGAGCCACATCTTAGTGAGATCACCTGTATTGTCATCAAAATCATATAGGCTTCTTGCAAGCTCAAGAGGAGTCACATCGCCTTTATAGTTCTTTAAAACCTTACTCTTTTCCTTCTCGCTCATAACCTTTGTATTGCCTATATAATAAGTCTCAACCGGTGCTGAGCTGTAATCGGGATTATTGCTGTTTACAAGACGTCTCACATATGCATGGTAGCCACAGAAAAGCTCATCCGCACCCTCACCTGAATAGCAGACATCCACATATTTTCTTGCACCCCGGCAGGCAAGATAAAAGGCAATAGTAGATGCATCCGCAAGAGGCTGCTCCATCGCCTTCATCGCCTCCGGCACAACTCCAAAATAATCCTCCGGAGTAACCTTAACTCTTATATGCTCTGCTCCCAAAAACTCCGCAGACTTGGCAGCAAGCTCCGACTCATCAAAGTCCTTATTGTCATAAGCAGTTGAAAATGTATACTTTGGCTTGGTAAGTGCTGCAAGATACGCCGAATCAACTCCTCCGGAAAGAAAGTTTCCGTACGCTTCACCTTCTATCTTCCAGTCATCCACAAGTTCATTTAAAGTATTGTTTACAAGCTCGGCGTACTCATCCGCAGTTTTAGAATTGTCTCCCTTATAAGTAAGCTTCCAATATCTTTTTATATCAAATGTATTATCATTATTTTTATATACCAGAACGAATCCCGGCATAAGCTTTTTTATACCTTTAAAAAATGTATCGGAACCCGGAAGATAAGAATATGTAAGAAAGAGCTCCAGTGCCTGCTCATTTAATTCCTTCTTGTAAACTCCGCTGTTAAGAATTTCATTAATAGTAAGACCGAAAACTACACTATTATCCTCTGCCACATAATAATACATAGATTCATTTCCGAATCTGTCTCTGGCACATACTGTTTTATCTTCATTTTCATCATAAATTATAAAGGCAAACATACCTTGGATATGTTCTGCAAGCTCCTCACCCCATCTGTCATAGGATGCCTTTACATATCCTGCATCATCCTTTGCGTCAAAAGGTATGCCAAGCACTTGGGATAGTTCCTTCTTATTGCTTATGTATCCGCTGAAATTCTTAATCTCTGACATTTTTATCCTCCTGTATTTCAATATCAAGTTCAACCGGACAATGATCCGAGCCATATACATCCGTATGTATCCTGGCATCCTTAAGCTTATCCTTTAAATCCTCCGAAACGAGAAAATAGTCTATACGCCATCCTGCATTCTTCTCACGTGCCTTAAACCTGTAAGACCACCAAGAATAAATATCCGTCTGTTCAGGATAAAAATATCTGAAGGTGTCTATAAAGCCTGACTCAAGAAGCTCGGTCATCTTGCCTCTTTCCTCATCCGTAAAGCCTGCATTATGATGATTGGTCTTTGGATTCTTAAGGTCTATTTCCTTGTGGGCAACATTCATATCGCCGCATACTATTACAGATTTTTTAGCCTTTAAAGCATTAAGATAATCTCTGAACGCATCCTCCCAGGTCATACGGTAATCAAGCCTCTTTAATTCATTTTGTGAATTAGGAGTATATACAACTATCATATAAAAGCTATCATACTCAAGTGTGATAACACGACCTTCCTTATCATGTTCCTCCACACCGATTCCGTATGTAACATCTATAGGCTTATGCTTTGTAAATATAGCAGTTCCCGAATATCCTTTTTTCTCGGCATAATTCCAATAATCAAAATAGCCTTCTTTATTCCAGTCAATCTGTCATTCCTGTAGCTTGGTTTCCTGCAAACAAAATATATCCGCATCCAGCTTGTCAAACTCCTCCATAAAATTCTTGGACATAACCGCTCTTAAACCATTTACATTCCATGATACTAATTTCATAAATATTATCTACCCTCAGACTTTCCTCTGAAATTTTATCGTATAATTTTAACTGAGTATAATTTAACCGTTTTTATATAATTAATCTAAAACATTTTTCTTAAGTCTGTCAATAAGATAAGGTATAGCCTGTTCAAAGTTTACACCGTAATCCTTCTTGTCAGGATCCTCAGCCGTAACTCTTATGGTCTCTCC
>JAFUEG010000031.1 GCA_017464045.1 Lachnospiraceae bacterium | reverse complement strand
TTTACGGAGGTAATTTAGAATGGCTCGTATTTCAGGTGTTGATTTACCAAGAGACAAGCGAATCGAGATTGGACTTACTTATATCTATGGTATAGGTAGAGCTTCAGCAACAAGAATTCTTACAGAAGCAAAAGTTAATCCTGATACCAGAGTTCGTGATTTAACTGATGATGAGGTTAAGAGAATCAGTGAGGTTATCAACGAGACTCAGGTTGTAGAGGGTGATTTA
Source organism: Lachnospiraceae bacterium (assembly GCA_017464045.1). The sequence continues at coordinate 8,834 of JAFUEG010000031.1, read as the reverse complement.
CGTAGAGAAATAGCTCTTAATATTAAGCGTTTACAGGAGATTGGATGCTATCGTGGTATCCGTCACAGAAAGGGACTTCCTGTTCGTGGTCAGAAGACTAAGACAAACGCAAGAACTCGTAAGGGTCCTAAGAAGACAGTAGCTAATAAGAAGAAATAATTGTAGTCCACGATAAAACGTCGCGGAAGTTATAGAATAACCAGGGAGGTTTAGGTTAATGGCTAAGAAAGTTACTACTAAAAAAGTGGCTAAGAAGCGTGTCAGAAAGAACGTTGAACGTGGACAGGCTCATATTCAGTCATCTTTCAATAATACAATTGTTACATTAACAGATGCCGAAGGTAATGCATTATCTTGGGCTAGTGCAGGTGGATTAGGTTTCAGAGGTTCTAGAAAGTCTACTCCTTATGCTGCACAGATGGCAGCAGAGACTGCTGCAAAGGCAGCTTTACCATATGGATTAAAGACTATTGACGTTATGGTTAAGGGTCCGGGTTCAGGTAGGGAGGCGGCTATTCGTGCGCTTTCAGCAAGCGGACTTGAAGTTGTAAGTATCAAGGATGTTACACCTGTTCCACATAACGGATGTCGTCCACCAAAAAGAAGAAGAGTCTAATAAGGAGGTACAAGGAAATGGCAGTAGATAGAACCCCAGTTCTTAAGAGATGCAGATCTTTGGGTATGGAGCCAATGTATCTCGGTGTAAATAAGAAGTCAAAAAGAAAGTTAACAAGAGCAAATAGAAAAGTAAGTGAGTACGGTATGCAGCTTCGTGAGAAGCAGAAGGCTAAGTTTATCTATGGTATGCTTGAGAAGCCTTTCCGTAACTTATATAACAAGGCAGAGAGAATGCCGGGTCTTACAGGTCCGAATCTTATGATTTTACTTGAGTCAAGACTTGATAATATCGTATTCCGTATGGGATTTGCCAGAACAAGACGTGAGGCAAGACAGATAGTTGATCACAAGCATGTTTTAGTAAACGGCAAGTGCGTAAATATCCCTTCATACAGAGTAAATGCCGGTGATAAGATTGAGATAAGAGAAAAGAGTAAGTCTTTACAAAGATATAAGGATATCGTTGAGGCAAATGCAGGACATACAGTTCCGGGCTGGCTTGAGTCAGATCTTGAGACATTAAGCGGAACAGTAGTTGAGAAGCCTTTAAGAGAGCAGATTGATGTTCCTGTAAATGAAACCCTTATCGTCGAGTTATATTCAAAGTAAAAATAAGAAGTAACTTAGTACACCGGTTATTTAAAAGGAGGGTTATATAGTGTTTGAATTTGAAAAACCAAGAATTGAAATTGCAGAAATTTCTGAGGACAACAAATTCGGAAGGTTTGTAGTAGAGCCTTTGGAGAGAGGCTATGGTACAACACTTGGTAATTCATTAAGAAGAATTATGTTATCTTCATTACCTGGTACAGCTGTAAGCATGATCAAGATTAAAGGTGTTTTACACGAGTTTTCGTCTATTCCGGGAGTTAAGGAAGATGTAACAGAAATTGTTATGAACATCAAGAACCTCTGTATAAAGAATAATGGTTCTTTAAATGAGATTAAGACTGCTTATATTGATGCAGTAGGCGATACCGTTGTTACAGCCGGAGATATTCAGGTTGATGGTGACATAGAAATACTTAATCCTGAGCTCGTAATCGCTAATCTTAGCGGTCCGGACGCAAAGCTCGAGATGGAGCTTACCATTACTAACGGAAGAGGATATGTAGGAGCAGATAAGAATAAGGGTATTGATTCATCTATCGATGCTATAGCAGTAGATTCTATCTATACTCCTGTTGAGCGTGTCAACCTCACGGTTGAAAATACTCGTGTGGGTCAGATTACTGATTATGACAAGCTTACTCTTGATGTATTCACAAATGGTACCCTTGCACCTGATGAGGCTGTGAGCCTTGCTGCTAAGGTGTTAAGCGAGCACTTAAATCTTTTCATTGATTTATCGGAAAATGCCAAGACAGTTGATGTAATGGTTGAAAAGACTGATGATGAGAAGGAAAAGGTTCTTGAGATGAATATAGATGAACTTGAACTTTCAGTTCGTTCATATAATTGTCTTAAGAGAGCAGGAATTAATACTGTAGAAGAATTAACCAATAAGACTTCTGAGGATATGATGAAGGTTCGTAACCTTGGTCGTAAGTCACTTGAAGAAGTTTTAGCAAAGCTTAAGGAGTTAGGTTTATCCCTTAAGTCAGATGATGAGTAAAAATCATCTTATTACCACTCACGCTGAATAATAGTAAGCACAGTGAAGACCCGGCCACGGGTAAGGAGGAAATTAAAATGGCAATGTATAGAAAACTTGGTAAGAAAGCTGATCAGAGAAAGGCTTTACTTCGTAATCAGGTAACACAGTTAATATATCACGGCAAAATTGAGACTACTGAGGCAAGAGCTAAGGAAGTTAGAAAGATTGCTGAGCATCTTATCACTTTAGCTGTTAAGGAAAAGGATAACTATGATGAGGTTACCGTATCTGCTTAGGTTGCTAAGAAGGATAAGGATGGAAAGAGAATCAAAGAGACTATCGAGGTTGATGGTAAGAAAAAGAAGATAACTCAGTATGATGAGGTAGAAAAGACCATCAAGAAGGATCAGCCATCAAGACTTCATGCAAGAAGACAGATGCTTCAGATTTTATATCCTGTTGTTGAGGTACCTACTGATGCTGCAGGTAAGAAGGCAGGTACTAAGAAGGTTGATTTAACTGCAAAGTTATTTGACGAATATGGTACTAAGTATGCAGGTCGTAACGGTGGTTACACCAGAATCGTTAAGATTGGTGAGCGTCGTGGCGACGGTGCTATGAAGGTTATACTTGAGCTTGTATAATCAGATTAGTCTGCATTATATATGATAAAGGTTAAAAGGGAGTCACAGTGCTGTGGCTCCTTTTTACTTACAGATGGTCGGCTGAATCGGTAGGGTATAACTGCTTGGATTAAGGTATTGATGGCACATAAATAATACAGGTATATCAAGGACGCGCTCTCGCTCTTGTTCGACGCAGGCTCACTAACCTCAAATCACTCAAATCAAAAAAAGAGATGAGAACTTTTTTCGTGAACGAAAGTTCTCATCTTTTTTTGATTTTCCTGCTTTTCGCTAAGTGAACGCGTCTCGCAACGGTCCTTATATATACCTGTATTTTTTATGTGCCAATTATGTTTGTTTAATCAAGCAGTTATACCCATATTCAGCCGACACGCTTCGCGTGATGAAAAGCCGAAGGTTCATGGTGAGCCACAGCAGTGTGATTAATTGAACGAAGGAAGGTTATGTGTGGTAACGCAGTAGATTAATATTATAATTAAATTGTTTATGGGATTATTTCGATATCGCCATCATCTATAAATTCCATTATGTCAGTTAAGTCGCATTTTAAGATTTTGCAGAATACATCTATGGTGTGTGTACTGACGCTCTCATTCCTTTTTAATCGTGTGATTTGTGAAGGACTTATTTTGTATTTTTTAATAAGGGCATATTGTGTTATGCCTTTTTTCTTCATGGTTTCCCATAATTTGGTATATACAATCATATTGTTCGCTTTCTTATATTTTAATTATTCAATGATTTTCTAATTGAGTAATAACCGATATTAGTATATAATAATATTAACCGATATCGGTATATGACATACAGCAAAAGGAGAATGATTATATGAACAATAATATTAATCGAAGACGAAAGCTGATACAATCATCAAGATATCTTTTGATTTTTGGTATGGTATGTGTTGCCTTTGTTTTTATAGCTGATTTGACAAGATTTTTTGAGTCTGCTGATATAAATAATTTATATTTATTTAAGTCTTTGATAAGTGATATAAAAGATTTAGCAATATTATATGGTATAGAAATGATTTTAGAGGATAAAATTTGATTTTTAAATGAAAAAATGGGGTGCGATATGAAAAATTGATGTTTAATATTACTTATTATATGTTGCTTAACGTTATAGTGATGTAATAATGATACCGAATTCATACAAATTGAAGAAGATATAGAATCAGACGATTTAAACACGACAAGTAAAAAATTTTAAAAAAGCAGACTAAATATTATTAACCATAAAAAAGCAATGATTAATAGATGTAAAATTAGGAGGACAGAGTATGAATAACAAAATAGTTAAAGGAGCACAAAACATTTTATGGTTAGGTGTATTATGTGCAATTGTTTTATCTATTAGAGAAGGATATGATTTGTATAAAACATATGCAGATTATGGAAACCCTGATATATGGATGATTTTAAATGTTATTTTTAACTTAATAAAGAATGTATCTATTTTGTATGGAATAGACGTATTATTAGAGAAAGTTTTAAATATTTACGAGGTATATATTTCGATCCATAATGAAATTAATACATTGAATGTAAGAATTGATAGATTACATAATGAAATTATATATAGGTCTAATGCTGAAGTTAATTATGTAAACAGTGAAAACAACCTATATAATTGATTTTTGGAGGTGCTTTATGAAGAAAAAATATTTGTTGTTGCTTTGCATTTGCCTACTGATATCGGGTTGTGCGAGTAAAAATAAAATACAGAACAATTCAAAAGATATTGTAGATAGATATAATATGTATAATATTACGTACGAACAAGCAATTACTGAATTAGATAATATGTTGGCTGACGCAAATACTGATGAAAAAAGAAGTATTATTGAGGATGGTCGTAATGAAATTGACGAGTTAAAGGTTTCTAAAGATTCTTTTGAAAAAGCCGAAAAGGCATTCGATGATGAAAAATATGCAGATGCGATAAGTGCATATAGTGAGGTGATTGAGAAGGATAGTAATTATGATATAGCACAAGATAAATTAGATGAATCAAAGAATGATTATCTCAAGGCAGTATATGAGCAGGCTGATATATATTTGGAATCTAATAAATATGATAAGGCGATAGAATTATATAATAATGCTAAGGAAATAGTTGATTCTGATGAACTTGATAAAAAAATATCTGAAGCAGAAGCTGCACAGCAGACATATTTAGATAATCAGATTGCAGAAATGGAGAAAACTGCCGAGCAGTATGTAGAGGACAAGGACTATATTAACGCATTAAAAGAATATAAAAGTTTGTATGAAATTACAGAAGATGAAAAATACGATGTAAAAATAGATGGCGTAAAAGATGCTATGGTTGATTATGCTATAGAAAATGCAGAAGCATTATTAAGTGAAGGAAAGTATGATGAGGCAAAATCTGCTTTATCACAAGCCAAATATAATGTGCCTGATGATGAACGAATATCTGATGAGGAGGATAGGATAGAATATTTCAGACCGGTAAGCATTAATGAATTAGATTCACTTTATGGTGAAGCATACTCTGAGCCTACATATTTATTTCAAACAGAAGGCAGCTGGTATTTATATCCATGGGAAAGTGGTGATATTGATAATTTAGGTAGAAGTGGATTTTCCGGTGCGGCATGTGGAGATCCTGATTTAAAAACAAAAAATCAATATGGCAACACATATGCATTCTTGGAATACATGATAGATGGACAATATGATTCTTTGCAGGGGGAGTTCGCACTTTCGCAAGATACAAAAAATACGGATCTATCAGCAAGGTTATATATATATATTGTGATGATGTGCTTGTTTATACTTCGGAAGCTATGACGGGTGGTGTTTTGCCTGTTAATGTAAATGTTGACCTTACTGGAGTAACAAAAGTAAAAATGGAAATAAAACCTGATATATCTAATATTTCTGATAAATTAAAGGTCGGCTTCTTAAATGCTGAGTTTGTTAAAAATTATACACCATTAGAATAAAGGAGAGTAAAATTTTACGTATTGTATAAAATGTGGGGCACAAAATGATGATAACAGTAATTCCTGTTATGTTTGTGGCTATAAATTTGATATAAATAAAAATTCTCAAGAAGAAAGTGAAATTGAAGCAAAAAGAAAATTGTCAAAAAGAGGGAAAAAATTATTAGTAGTATTGATAATTGCTATTGTAATTTTAGTATTATGCAAATTGAGTTATAATTATTCAGTTAATCTCAATGAAAAAATTATGAATTATTCTTTTTATAAATCATTAGAAGGTCAAAATATAGAAGTTGATTTATATGATGGGCATTCAATAAATTATGTTATCCAATCATATGATGTGGTTTCGGATGTAAAAGAAAGACCTTGAGCAAAATTACGGAAGAAGGCACATGGGTAAGTGTTCATGATGCTTTTTCGGTAGCAAGTAGTGTGAAAGAGTTATCATTTGATGAATATAATTCTGTAATAGGAATCGGAAGTGATTTGTCAAATTATGCAGTATATTAAAATAATATTTTATAATATGAATAATAATAAAAAGGCGTGGAGTATTTTTCACGCCTTTAGTTTATATGTAATATACACATTGTTTAAGAATGTATAATGATGAAATAATGCTAAGATTTATTTAATAAAAACATTGGCATTATTCTGAAAAACACTAATATTATTCTAAAAAGCGCATATATTATTCTGAATATTGTTGACATTATTCTGAATAATAAATATACTCAAATGCGGCAGGCTCACCTATACCATGGGTACATGCAACAGGTAAGATTAAGCTTGCTCAAGGTGCAACACCTGAGGACGGTAAGACGATGTGGACCATATGGCAGCCACAGTACGGATATTATCTTACACTTTTCAGACTCTATGACAAAGATGGAAATATGATAGATGAAGTTCCATATGGATTTGCTAATGCGTATTAAGACACAACAAGAGGCGGCTTTTTAAGCCGCCTCTTGTTAAGTCTCAATAGTTAATGGTTATGTTTTTTTCAGCAAGAAGTTTTTTTAAAGACTCAATCTCAGCCTTGTTCGCTAACAGGAAGTTTTTTAGTATATCATTTTTTATACAGTAATCTATAGCAAGTGGTACAGCTTTCTCGAGAGAATTATTTTTTAAACATTCTCTTACTGTATCAACATACTGCATATACTGAAATAATGTCGGACATTTTCTCTTAACATCTTCATTATATCCCGAATTTATATTTAATTGCAATACCTTTAATTCAAGATTTATATCATCATTTTCATGTTCAAATGATGACGATAATTTGCGATTTATTGATTCTGGCTGTGTTTTTGTGCCGTTATAGAAAATTATAAATCGTGGATTTGGAATTTTTATAATTTTACTACTATATAAATCTTTGTTTACAATCAGTTTTTCCAATTGTTTTGTTATGTACATGAGAAAACGAAGAGGCATATTTGGATACATTATTGTGAATATTATTGATATTGTTCCGAATTATATATATAATATTTTTAATTTTAAATGATTGATGTGAAAAAATGGCTGATATGATGAGTGTTAGAGAGGCTTCTGAGATTTGGGGCATTTTCGATACGAGGATTACCCAGATATGCCGTGAGAACAAGATAAAAGAAGGGAAAGACTAACTGAAGAAGACTTCGAGAACTTTCAAGAAAAGCTTTGCAACAGATAAATAATAAATATGATATAGACATGAATGAAAAGGGTATAGAAAATATACTCAAATATGGAGTTGCCTTCAGTGGTAAAAGTGTGGAGATTTGTTCCGAATAATATAAAAATTCATTTATATATAATAAAATATAAGAATGGCAACCCACATAATTAATTATATTTTTCAAGCGATACCTTTAATGACTTAATTGTCTCCATAAGTATTTTGGCTTCTTTTTCAGAACAGGAATCTATCAGATCTGATATATCCTGCTTGATTATGCTTTTATTTGTCTTAGGCTTGTCATATATTAGTTCGTCTGTGGATATGTTAAGTGCATCTGCTATATCTACTAGGACAGGCAGACTTAGTTTTGTGTTTCCAGTTTCGATATGGCTCATATGTGTGACTGATATACTGACTTTTTCAGAAAGCTGTTCCTGTGACATATTGCATGCTTTTCTAATTTTTCTTATACGTTGACCGATACTGTAATAATCCATAGAAATCACCACCTATACAATATAATTATACTTGAATTGTATAGGCGATTATGCTAATATTAAATAAACTATATAGGCAAAAATGTAGCTATATAATTAAATTGTTGTATTAAAAAGATATAATTTGCAATTATATTTAGGTTAAGTGCATATATCAACAAGATGATAAGGAGGAAGTATGAATGGATGGAGGATATAATAATCAACAATTTCAAAATGGATATAATATAAATGAATATCAAGAAAATGGATACCAAGCTTATTATAACGATGTAAATAACTATCAGATGCAACAAAATAATATGTATAATTCTGTTGTAAGTTTACCTCAAGGACAACCAATAAAAAAGAATAATGGTAAAGCTTTTTTTGGTTGGTTCTTTATGTTGGTAAAAAATAAAATGGCTGCATATGCATATTTATCTTTGGTTCTTATTATTATGCCGATGATGCTGTGTTTGGTAAGCTTCAGTTCATATAGGGATTTAAAAAAATATAGTTCTGAAGATGTGTGGAGAGAAAGTTTATCAGAAGCAATAGGTAATAATTCAGGTGAATTTGTAAATAATCTGCTAACAACAGTTTCTGAAATGGCAGATTTAAAATTTCCGCTTGCTAGTACAGTATATGGTTTAATAGATGAAAAGGTAGAAAAACAAATCTCTAAAAGTTTGACAAAATTAACAGACTTTCTCATAAAATTTTTAATTGGTGATGGTGAAAGCGGTATTACATCAAATATAAAAAAGACAGCGAACAAGTATTTGATTTTTTCTATTATCTGGCTTAGCATAACTGTCTTAATGTGTTTTGCAAATAGTATATT
>JAFUEG010000030.1 GCA_017464045.1 Lachnospiraceae bacterium | reverse complement strand
AGCGAAATATAATGAAGAAAAAGGGATTAAAAACATTTGCATTTATGCAAAAATGATTTTAATCCCTTTTTTCTGAAATTATATTGAGTTAGTGTGCCTGCGTCGTTAACCGAGCGAGAGCGTGTCCTTCGAAGACCTGATATATGATGAGCACCCCTAAGAAATCTTACTCCGGCAGCTACACCCTATATATCCAGCCGACTCCCCTTGCCCGATAAACCGGAATTTATATCACTCTCTGATAAGTGCATACATTTTCATATCAACAATCTTTCCACATTTCACAGCGTTACTTCTTAATGTTCCTTCGTATTGGAATCCCGCCTTTTCTAACGCTCTACATGAGGCTATGTTGTGTGCAAATGGCTCGGCAAATATACGGATAATATCTGTGTTTTCAAAAATATACTTACAAACTAGCTTAATAATACTCGTCATATAGCCCTTTCCCCAATAGGGCTCGCCTATATAATATCCCATTTCAGCAGTTTGAGAATGGATATTATCTTGCCGAAACACTCCGATACTCCCAATCACTTCATCGTCAAGTGTTATCGCAAACGCATAAGTATTGTCCTTGTTTGCCGATAACATATCCGTGATAAAATCTTCTGCATCTTGCTCTGTATACGGATAAGGCAATCCATCCCTAAGATTATTCAAGACTTTCAGATTATTTAGGTTTTTTGCCAAAACAGATTTGTCACTGATTCTCCATTCTCTTATTGTCAAATCCATAATTAACCTCCACAAATCCCGATTTTTGCAGCCTTTGTTACCGGTTGACCGCACACATGCTAAATATGCTTAAGCTCTTTTTTGGCTTGCTTTACGCGGTACATCATCTGGTCACTTTCGTGGATAAAGGCATCGATGTCTTTTATTATGCCGTCTGCGTGGGCTGTTCCGATGCTTATGGATACCCCGAGATTCATAGGTGCAAATGATGCTTCGATTTCCTTTATGATTTCATTGGTACGTTTTTTGATTTCATACTCGTTAAAATCCTCATCTGCCACAACTGCAAATTCATCTCCACCAAGACGTGCAATTAAAGACTCAGGGAAATATTTTTTGATAATTTCAGAGGTTTCTTTTAATACGCTGTCTCCCTTAGTGTGACCAAAGGTGTCGTTGACACGTTTGAAATTATCCATATCCATGAACAGAACGGTCATAGGTAAATCCTGATTATTGTATATATAATCAAAGAAATAGCGTCTGTTGTAAAGTCCGGTAAGCGAGTCTGTGTTGGCATATTTTAATATTACTTCCTCGTATTCACGCTCGCTTGTTACATTTCTGTAGAAACAATAATAACCGGTTACATTGCCAAAGTAATCAAAAATTTCCTTTTCAGTAACTATAAATATCTGGTCTTTTCCATTCAGGTTTATAATCAGCTCTTCTCTGAACAAATGGGAGGCTTCCTTGTAATGTCTGAGCTTTGTGACCTGTGAGACGGATTTTTTCCACTCGTTGTAGTTAAATGTATCAAGATGCTCTGCGGCATTCATGAAGACCTCTCTGTATCTGCTGTTTGACTGAATATAATTCCAATCCTTATCACATATAACAACTGCAAGAGGTATGTTATCAATAAGCATTTCAAGCTCTATATTGGTGTTGTTAAAGTCTGTTATATCGTGGCCAATACCGACAGTTCCCATAACCTCACCGTCACGTCCGTAAAGCGGGGATTTATAGGTTATAAAATGTCTCATACCCGCATCGGTTTTAACAAGCTCATCCGCAGTGATAAGTGTTTCCTTTTCCATAACCTCACGTTCGGATTCAAGACAGCGGTATTCTGATTTTCCACCATCCTCAGGAGGTACATCCCATATATAATTATGACCCTTTCCGTGAACCATATCACGGGTTTTATGGACGGTGTCCTCAAACTTATCGTTTACAAGCCAGTGAAGTCCGGCAGCGTCCTTAAACCATACCAGATCCTGTAAACTGTTCATCAGGGAATAAAGCCAGGTTTTATAAAGCCAGGCATTGTATTTTGTAATGATTGTGGTAACTGCACGGTTTAGCTTAAATAATATAAATTCATCAACCATCCTGCCCGGCCATAAATCAACTATATTTTGAGGAAAGAAATCCACAACGGTATTTATTTCATCCGGAGTGCCGGCATAAATTATATTTATGTGGGACGGTCCTTTTGAAAAATAAGGCTTCAATGCATTTACATCATCAGATATAAGCAAATAGTCCTGACCGTAAATATCCTTAAATTCATCTACAGCTTCTATATTTAATTGAACATTTTCAACAGGCTTCATCTTCCACAAAAGTTCAGCAAGATTTTTGTTTTGATGAAGAACTCTAATTCGTAAAATAATGCTGTCCATTGTTAAAAATCCTCCGAAAATAATCTACAGATATCGTCATTTTACCACAACTGATAAATTATGGCTATAATTTTTTGCTGTATAACTGATTCAAATTGCTTTATAACTGATATATATTACCTTAATAAAACTTACAATTTGAATTATGATTTATTGATTTCTTATCACTGAAGAACGAGCTGTATTAAATAGAGAAGAGTATTTGTTTTTCTCTGATGCAAGGCAGACTATATAGTAAACTGTATGGGCATTGTCGTCGGTTATAGGTATATTTACTCTGTCCGGCATCACGGAGCCGCGCTCTATCATGCGATCTGAATTAAAACATGGAAGTGAGGAAGCAAATACCAATTCGTATAAGGCATCAAGGCTGTTTTGGATAATAAGGTTATCCTTTGGAAGATT
>JAFUEG010000029.1 GCA_017464045.1 Lachnospiraceae bacterium | reverse complement strand
TTCATCCATACGTCGACCGGAAATGCATTTGTAAAGGAAAGTCCGTAAAGCAGCACGCAATTTGCAACCTTCTCTCCCACACCCTTTATGGTCATAAGTGCTTCGCGGGCATCTTTAAAGCTCATAACTCTAAGCTTTTCTTCGCTTATCTCACCGCTATACACCTTACAAACCGCATCTCTTATATAAGGCGCCCTAAAGCCTACCTTACATTCTCTAAGCTCATCCTCCGTTACCTCATAAAGTCTCTCCACACTCGGAAATGTATAGACCGCCCTTTCGTCAGAAAGCAAAATCTTATCTCCGTAACGCTCGGAGATAGTATGTACAATCTGCTTTATATGAGGTATCTGCTTATTTTGTGATATGATAAAGGATATAAGAGTTTCAAAAAAATCCTGCTTTAAGATTCTGATTCCGGCTTTTGCCATAACAGCCTCTTTGAGCCTTTCATCAGAGGTTAAAACCTTATTCTTTATGTCCGAATAGTCAACCTCCATATCAAAATACCTTGACCAGATTTCATTATAATCCTCCAAGGTAGTATTATATAAAATTATCCTGCTGCCATTTTTTTCATCAACAAAATCAATAGCTTTTGGGGTTTTATCCTTCGGCAGCTCATTATTCCTATCTGCTTTATCCTCAAGCTGCCTGATATGAAGGTACTTACCATACGCCATAAGCTCGTAATCCTTGTCATCAAGTCTTGTAAAATGAAAGCACTGCCCACATTCTAAGATATCCTCTATATCAAAATCTTTGGCATCTTCTATTATTACATTTTTATCCTCACTGTATATATTCATATTCAAGTCCTCGTAAAATTATGATATCATTTTCTTTACTTAATTATCTAAAACCATTTGTCTGTACAATTCATAAAAGCATACCTATACAAGCTTTCTAATCTGCCTTGCAAAGTACTTCGGAAATCCCATAACATACTGTCCGTGATCCATATTAGGTATCTGCCTGAAACGGACATTCGGAATATGCTCTTTGATGTAATCAATATCAGCCTCTCTAAACTGCTTTTCACCCGAACCGTACCAGTACTCAAAATAAGTATCCATAAGAGGAAAATGCTCCGGCATATAAAAATTATCCATGGAACCGTACAATCTTCTTATACTGTCAACACTCATACATCTTATAACTCCATGCATAAGGTCAACCTGCTTTTCATCATATTCATCATCCGGAAAAATAAGCGACATAAGTCCTCTGCTTTTCTTTTCAAGCTTTTTAAATGTAACGTCTGCCCAAATCTTAGCCTTGGCAAAGGTCTTATGGTAATTCTTCGGTGTGATACCTCCGTCAAGGACAACATTTTTTGCGTGAATCTTATTGTAAGCAAGAAGCCTTATGGCAATACCTCCACCCATTGAAAATCCATAAATAACATCAATATCATTTAAATCCATTTCCAAAAGCTTATTTTCAATTCTTTTTGCCACATTTTCTATGGATGTGAACTCATCAAACTCTAGCAAATCGTGTCCCGGAACCGCAACCGCAATCACATGAAAATCCTTTCTCAAAAGCCTTATATTTTCCTTAAAGTTTCTCCAGGACATACAAGCCCCGTGTATCATAAGTAAAACCTTTTCATTTTCTTTTCCAAACTCGTGAAATGTCATAAGTACCTCCCAAAATAAACAAATAAACTATTAAACACAGTGAAATAATTATAGCAAAAACAGTCGGTTTAGTATATACTTATTTTGTATACTGATACTATAAAAAATAAAAGAAGAATCTACAATCGAAAGGAAAAATCTATGGCAGAACAGCTTTATACAATACCTGTAAATGATGCATTTGACACCGACTGTGAATGTCCTGTCTGTGCCATGTATGCAGAACTTGAAAGAAATGCTATCGAGTACACTATGGGACCAAGCTATATGGAGGATGATAACCGCGCCATGACAGATAAGCTTGGTTTTTGCAGCCATCATATAAAGATACTTTACGGCGAGAAAAACCGTCTCGGACTTGCCCTTATGATGAAGACACATACGGATAAAACCATCAAGGATCTAAAGGTTTTAAGTGAAAATAAGCCTGTAGCACAGGGTTCATTTTTCAAAAAGCAGGGATTTTCATCCGTCGGTGAATATGTTAAAAATCTTGAGAAAACCTGCTTTATCTGTGAACGTATCGAAGGAACCTTTGACAGATATATTGATACCATCTTCCACCTTTGGAAAAAGGAACCGGAATTCAAGGATAAGGTTAAAAACTCAAAGGGTTTTTGTACATATCATTACGGTCTTTTATATGATTACGCAGCTACAAAGCTTTCCAAGGATTCATTAAATGATTTCATCGATACATTAAATGCAGTTTACTTTGAAAATATGGAACGTGTAAACGGCGATATAGGCTGGTTCATAGACAAGTTTGACTACCGTTTCAAAAATGAGCCGTGGAAGAATTCCAAGGATGCTCTTCCACGCGGAATAATAAAAACCAACCATACTATAATTTCACAGGACTAAATCGAGCAGGGAAGATGAAATCGCACCCTACTCGTGCACGAGCCGCCGGTCAGCTAAAGCTGACCCGCGGTTCTGTGCATAAATAAAAGAAGCTGTCTTATAGTATTATTCATCAAATTCAACAGCTTCTTTTATTTCACTCAATTTGCAGCCTGTTCCTGTAATGCCATTACTGCCTTATCCGCAAGATTCTTAATCATACATTCGGAAAAATACTCATTATTGCTTTCCTCTGTAATATTGTTGTCCTTAAGATACTGTCTGTAATCCTTAAGTTTGCCCTCGTATATGAGTTCCAGCTTATCCCACTGTCTGAAATCCTCAGGTCTTACAAGTCCCGGCTTTTTATCAAAGGTGTCCGCTCCTGTTGTCTCAAGAACATGATATACAAACTGCGAACAGAAATAATTATACTCACGTTCAACCGCTTTATTGAACATAACACCAAGTATGCCAAGATAATTATACTTATAATCCATATTATGCTTCATGAAATCCTTAAGCATCTTAACTATCTTTTTATAGGTATTGGAGCTTACTTTAAGTCTGGCAACCCTGCAGGTTGTATCTACATCTCTTCCAAAAACTCCGGTAGTTATATCCTCTCTGATAAAACCACACCAAAACGGATTATGCAGCCTGCGTCTGGCAAAGCTGTACATCTCATTTAGCTCTATATCAAGAGCAAGGGATGTATGAGCATATGGTTCCTTTGTCCACATTTTTATTACTTTAGACGGAAATGTGGATGTCTTTGAAATTACTATGTAAATGCTTTTATCCTTAACATTATTCTTTTTACGATTTGTTCTTTTTATATTCTTTTTATTGGCAGAAGTTTTATTCCCCATAAAAAGACCTCCACATATAAAATACTAAAATCTGATAATATTATACGTTAATTTCTATCTTTAGCCACATCTTTTTTTAACAAATCCTTTAACTCAAGTGCAGCATCTTTGAGTCTGTGATTTGTAGCCTTAGATGTAAGCACACTTCCGAGAAGCTTTGCAGACTCCTCATATCTTTTCAGTTTTCTTGCTAAATCCGCCATAATGTACTTAAGTGTACTTTCATCCATACCGGCTATAGGAAATGGTTCGTTTGAAATAGCAAGTACAAAACCTTCATACGCATTTTTTATGCAATCCATCTCGTCATCCAGTAATTCTTTATAGCCGGTTGAATTCTCGTCAAGACTCAGTCTTTTACCTCTTAAAATCCATGATGTTTTTAGGCAAGTATAGGCACGTTCACCATTTTTTGCTCCCTTTACCACTGAGCATAAAACTGCCAACTTATGTCTTGTTATCGCATCATCATAAGAGTATGCACCCTCTACATCAGGGAGTCCCTTAAATTTATTGCCTATACTCATCTTAAGTTCTTTTATCTGTCTCATGGACAGTCTTCCATAATACCTTGAAAGTGAAGAATATCCACAATAAACACATGCAACAACATCATATTTAAGCGGATCCATAAAATCATAGGTTGGACGCAAATCAGTATCATGTCCTGAAAGCTTTATTTTACCGCTTTTTACACACTTCGAAGTAAATCCCAAATCACACACAGGACATGTGTATTTTTTATCAAATATATAATCCTCTTCTTTACGTTCAAGTTGTTTTGCTGCCTGTTCAATTTCCAAAGCTGAATTTTCGGTACGTGTGCTTTTATTTTTTTCTATTATCTCTGCATCACTGTAACTTCCCAAACCAAGCTTATTCATATCGGAAAAAAGTCCCATATTGTACCTCACAAATCACTTAATTTTAATCTGCATTAAGTTTTTTATAAACTTATATATATTCTCCTATGAAACCAGTCTCACATAAAACTGCATCTTAAACCAACTATATCTAAAAAAATCAATAAATCGTATAATTAGTTTGGCTTATATGAACTCTTAAGTGAAACAATTCTGTTAAATACAAGCTTGTCCTCTTTTGTATCCTTTGTATCCACACAGAAGAAACCATGTCTTATAAACTGGTAAGAATCACCCGGTTTTGCATCCTTAAATGCAGCCTCTAACTTACAATCCTTCAAAACAGTAAGTGAATTAGGATTATAATTGAGTGTTCCGTCCTCATTAAGCTTCCCCTTTTCCTCATCAACTATATTTTCATAAAGTCTGACTTCGGCATCAACAGCTGTAGAAGCGTCAACCCAGTGTATGGTTCCTTTGACCTTGCGGCCTTCAAAGCCTGAACCGCTTCTGGTTTCAGGATCATAGGTACAATGTATCTCTACTACCTTACCTGTCTCATCCTTTTTATAGTCAACACACTTTACAAAATATGCACCCTTAAGTCTTACTTCGTTACCAGGGAATAATCTGAAATACTTCTTTGGAGGCTCCTCCATAAAGTCTTCCCTGTCGATATAAAGCTCACGACTAAATGCAACCTTTCTGGTTCCGGCAGCTTCATTTTCCTGATTATTGTCTATATCAAAATATTCTGTCTGTCCTTCAGGATAGTTGTCTATAACAAGCTTGATCGGATCAAGAACTGCCATCATACGGTCTGCCTTCATCTTTAAATCTTCTCTTATACAATACTCAAGCATTGCATAATCTGATGAACTCTGAGCCTTGGATATACCTGAGAGTTCCATAAATTTTTTAATTGATTCCGGAGTATATCCACGTCTTCTAAGTGCAGCTATGGATACAAGTCTCGGATCGTCCCAGCCGTCAACTATACCGTCTTCAACCAGCTTCTTTATATATCTCTTACCTGTAACAACATTTGTAAGATAAAGCTTT
>JAFUEG010000028.1 GCA_017464045.1 Lachnospiraceae bacterium | reverse complement strand
TTACATTTATATCGGGTATGCCGGAAAACGGAGTGGTATTTTCAGATGGAATACTTGATGATTCCATAGATTTTAATTCGGGAATGGAATTAAAAATAAGCGTGGCCGATCGGGAAGGAAGACTCGTTGTATAGGAAGTGAGGATGATTAATATGGGAGAAATAAAACCATATAAAGAGATAAGAGCAGTATATAATCAGGATAGCATAAGAGTTTATCAGGCCTATTGTGAAAGTATAGCGATAGAAAGAGAGGAAGAACCAAAGTATGAAAGGATATGATTCATCATTATACGAAAAAATGTCTGTAGCGGTTGACCTGCTTGTATTTACCATTGAGGATGACAAGCTTCAGCTTCTTATGATAGAAAGGGAGGAGGAACCGTTTGCAGGGATGCTGGCACTTCCGGGAGTGTTTGTCGGGATAGATGAGACCCTTGATGAAGCAGTGAGGCGTGGTATAAAGGAGGAAACAGGACTTGAGGATATTTATTTTGAACAGCTTTATACCTTCGGAGATGTGGACAGGGATCCGAGAATGAGAATCATATCAGTTGCATATATAGCACTTGTGCCTGTTGAGAAGCTTGCATTCAGACCCGGTGAGCGTGTCGCAGGTGCATGGCTTGTGGATGTAGAGGATTTACTTGCCGGTGATGAAGAACTGGCATTTGACCATAAGGAGATTATAGATTATGCAAGGTGGAGACTGGCAAACAAGGTTGAGTATACCGACATAGCATTTCACCTTGTAGACGAAATGTTTACACTGCCGGAGCTTCAAAGGGTTTATGAAATCCTTCTCGGAAAGAAACTGTATAAAGCAAACTTCCGTAAGAAGATAGCTGGTATGGTTGAGGAAACCGAATACATGACAACAGGAGATGCCCATAGACCAAGCAGACTTTATGTGATGGTGGAGGAAGACGAGGAGTAATAGGGTAAACGGAGAAAACAAATGAGTAAGAATTTTGATAAGTATTTTGACAGCGACGGTAATGTGCGAGAGGAGATAAAAGCTAACAACCTTTGGCTTAAGTATCTGACCGAAACAGATAACATATATGTAAATGCCGAGCGTGTAAAAAGTATAAATGCTATATCGGGAAGAGAAACCATCGAGTATGTGATGAGAACTCTGGATATACTTGATGAACTCATACCAGAAGAGAACGCGTTAAAGCAGATAATAAGTGAGGTTTTGAAATGGTCTGAGGTGGCTAAGGGCGGACTCGAGAAAGAAAGACGCATTTGGAGAGATAAGGGCTATGCTCTTGATATACATAATGAGGCTTCGGCAAGCATATATGCTGAAAATCACATAACTGACGAAAGTTCGTCTGATGAAGAAAAAAACAGATGCCGGTTGATTTATATACTTATTAAAACTCATGGACTTATCGGACAGTGCATCAGAGGTGAAATTCCGGTAAGTCATAACAGAGAGTTACTTTTATTGAATGCATTAACGGATGAAGATATTAAAGGTCTTTTGCTTATATTAAATGAGTGTATTATCAGAGCAGTCAGCGATGATATATGGACCTCGGTTAAGGGCGATGTTAAGGTGCTTATAGACAGGATACCGGATGGTGATCTGTCAGAGTATTCCGCAAAATATCGATTGGAGAAGCTTTGTCCGAGAGAGATAGACATATACGATGACGATGCAGAGTTTTTTGAAAAAAATGTTATCTCAAAGTATGAGCTGTGGTATTTTACTTCGGCTCTTTCTGATTTTGATATGGGACAGATAAAAACCGTTATCAAAAATGTATTGAAGCAGCTTGAGGATAAAAATGTCCGTCATCTTAATTTTAAGCCGCTTGCCGATTCTCTTTATTATGATTATGAGGGAAAGAAACATATCAATGTGTATAAGAAAAGAATAATTGAAAAGTATATTTTGGATTCATCGGTTCAAAATGTAAATCTGGATGTTTCGATTGAAAACGGTGCTGTATTTGTCAATTTCAAATTCTCACCTGTGTGTGAAAAGCTTATTGACTTTTGTGTGGAGGCGGAGCGTTCGGGATTGCTTACATTTGAGAAAAGTATCATTGTTTTATATGATATGTTCGGTTTTAGGAGAGATGCCTTTGACAGGCTTAACAATGAGGATAAGTATCTCGATACGATGAATGATGTGGCATCAAGTACAAAGGATGGAATTATTAATTATGTGGTTGGTGAAAGTGTGGTTGACGTCGGTTCGGGCGGAGGAATACTTCTCGACCGCCTGCAGGAAAAATATCCCGAAAAGACAATTATCGGAACGGATATATCGACAAATGTAATTGATGCCTTGAATCAAAAAAAGAAAAAGGAAGGACGAAGCTGGAATGTCAGAGTACATAATTTTGTGGACTGTCCGCTTGAAGAAAAGGTTGACAGCATTATATTTTCATCCATACTTCATGAGATATATTCTTATACCGAGGGAGCAAACGGAAAGTTCGATACAGAAAGTGTGAGACGCGCTTTAAGATATGCTTATGACAGTCTTAACTTCGGAGGAAGGATAATCATAAGAGACGGTATAAAAACCGATAGTAATGAGTTAAGAAAGCTTATATTTAAGGATAAATCCGGACTTGACTTTTTCAAAAATTATACCCATGATTTTAAAGGACTTAAAGACATATCCGATGAGAAAAAGGTTAGTTTTACAGATGAGGAATCACTTACGGTAATAGGGGACATTAATTTTATACGTGAGTTTATGTACACCTATACCTGGGGTACGGAAAGCTATGCTCACGAAGTACAGGAGCAATTCGGATATTTTACACTCGCTGAATATAAGGCATTTTTTGAAGAGCTGGGTGCAAAAATTATTTGTGCGGATGAACTTCTCGAACCGGGCTATCCGGATAATCTGAATAAGTATCTTACACTTACTGATGTTGACGGAAACGAGGTTGAATATCCTGCATCAAATTGTATTGTAGTGGTGGAGAAAAAGTAATAAAAATGATAAAAGGTGAAAATATGAATAATCAAATAAAAGAAATAAATAGACAAAACCAATATTCAAAAAATGTACTCGACAAATACGAATTTCGTTCAATTAATCAAGACGAGACCAATCAGGCTGTTAGGATAGAACAGATTTGCTTTCCGCCAAATGAGGCCTGCTCTGAAAAGAGTATGAAGGAAAGAATTAAAAAGGTACCGGAATTATTTCTCGTTGCGGTAGATAAGGAAACCGGAAAGCTTGCCGGATTCTTAAATGGTGTGGCTACAGATGAGGACTCATTTAGAGATGAGTTTTTCACGGATGCAGCTTTGTATAAAACAGACGGTAAAAATGTTATGCTTCTTGGATTGGATGTGCTTCCCGAGTATCGCGGGCAGGGACTTGCAAGGGAGCTTGTTTCACGCTACAGTGAGAGGGAAAAAAAGAACAATCGAAGGATGCTGTATCTTACCTGCCTTGATGTTAAGGTTGAAATGTATAAAAAGATGGGATTTAAGGATCTCGGTATAGCCAATTCAACCTGGGGCGGGGAAGAATGGCATGAGATGACACTTGATATATGAAAGGAAAAAATTATGGAACTGTTTGACGGAAGACCGCAAAATACAGAAGGAAGATTACCGCGAGAGGTAAGAACATATGATTATCTGGACAAGCTTGGGATAGAGTATAAGAGAACAGATCACGGACCTGCCAATACCATGGAGGCATGCAATGAAATCGATGCTGTGCTTGGAGTACTCATTTGCAACAATTTGTTTTTATGTTACAGGCAGAAAAC
>JAFUEG010000027.1 GCA_017464045.1 Lachnospiraceae bacterium | reverse complement strand
CCGTGCTTCCTCACGGAGCAGTTCCCTATCCGGATTCATACGTATCTGAATTTGGTCATTTTTGAGGTAGATGCTACCTACATTGGAGTTATCGTCATGATAATTTACTGTAAAGAGCCTGCCCTTCGTGTCATTATCACTCCTATATACATCCAATTCACCTTCTTGTAAATCCGGAACATTTTCAATCATAGAATCAAGCCCCGATTCAACGTCAGCTCTTTGCTCATCAGAGAGGCTGTCAAGCATTTCTATAGCTTCCGGAGTTAAATAATCTCGTGTACTCATACCTTTATCTCCTTAAAAATATGAAATGATTTTCGGTTACGAATTAAGTATGAGTGAAATTAGGGAAAATAAGGGAAATAATAATATATGATTATATTCCAGAAAATTAATTTGATGCTTTTTTAATTACGTTTTGAACAGTCCCAAGCGAAACATTCATAACAGCTGCAATATTCCGCAGACTGTAACCCTTTTTTCTGAGCTGCTTTATCTCCCTTTCATCTTTTGGAGATATTTTCTTTGGTCTTCCTGTCTTTTTCTTTATTAATTCGGCAAATTTTTCTTCATATGACATACTTTTATCCATTTGCTCATTTTTATCAGAATGTGTACTTATCCAGTTTCTCTGATACTCTATTATCTTATCCTTTAATTGGATTTCTGCTTTAAGACTTATAATTTCTTTTTCAAGCTCTTCTATCTGATTATCAAAACGGGTTTTTGTCATTCCCGGCCAATATTCAATTCCATGTTCTTTACAGAGTTCTTTATTGTCCTCAATTACCTTTTTCGCTTCAGCTATCATCTTCTCGGCAGAATGCATCTTCTCCTTTGCCATATCCTGCTCATACTTTTCCATACTTTGATAAAACTCTGCCGAATGCTGCATAGTACGATAAGCAGAGGTATTTCTTACAGCATCATCCGTTTGTGCCTCAAGCTCACTGCATTTCTTTTCAAGCGCTGTATTCTGTGCTCTAAGGTCTAATAGTTGTTTTTCTAATTCTGTTTTATTCATGCCTTATATTTTTATACACCTTTCTATACACATACTAACATATAAAACCAATATTGTAAATAAATGCGTTCAAAAATGTGTATAAAAATTAATATACTTAATTATACGGGATATATTTGCTTTGTGCTCGTTTTGTTACTGTATAGACCACGTTGTCCATAAACTGTTTTTCATCAGGAATTGATACTAAGTACATATCATTGGTACGAGTGTTCCAAAGAATCCCCTTTTTGTATCCAAGCCCTACCATATACGAGGCTAACTGCAGGAAATGTTCGTGCCTAAGCTCTGATACAAACTTAAGTTCATATACCGTATCATCCTTAACCACATCAGCAAGACCGCTTGCAACAAAATATTCGGATATGCCTGACTTTAACTCCTTTTCTTTTTCATTAAGTGACGGATTTTTCCTTTTCTTCCGGAGCTTATCAACATCTTCTGTGTAATGCCCAAAACGTATTTCACATTTTACCTGTTCCTTTTCATCGCCGGTAAATACCGAATTAAGTCGTGATATTAACGCCTCTTTTTCTTTATCATCAACAAACGGAACAGATACCTGCGTACTATAGCGCCTTTGCCTGGTATCTGCCGCAACAAGGCGGAGTAGTGCCTTTTCTATCATTTCACTCTCATTATATGTCGGGGCAATACGCGAGCCGCGTACATCCTTACGAAGTTCAAACTCCCGCTTAATATCATAATGTGAAAAGAATATTGCCTCCTGATACATCCCTATGCAGGGGGACAAATCTATCATATCATCATGATCTTTAATCAGAATGATCGAAGAATCGCTGTTATATATCTTTTTTACATTTAACAGCGAATAACACTTTTCAACATCTTCCTTAAACTTAAAATCAAACATTTCTGATATGTTCACATCTTCCATACGCTTATTTGATCCTGTATTAGTAGATAGTGTTTCTTCAGAAAGCAGGCCTTCATCATTTTCAACAAATATAATCTGCTGCTTTCCTCTGCTTGCAGCTACGCAAACAATATTCCTTAATATCTCGTATGACTGCATGGGTTTCCGTATTCTTACCGTCCAATAGCTTTCTGTATAATCAAAAACAACACAGATTGGGCGTTCAAGGCCTTTGGCAGAATCAAAGGTCGTAAATATGGCGGTATTCTCAGACGGAGACGTGCTCCTGTCTTCATCGTTTATGGACGCATACACGGTCTTTTTATTATATTTATCGGGGTAAAATGCCTCCAGGTCATTTAAGGCATCTGCCATATTTCCAAGTCTGGCACCAAGACACAAAACATTTTTAGGATCCTGTTTTGCCAAAAACTCTACAACATCATCTTTTCGCATAATGCTTATCGTACATGCGGAGTTTACTCCGTTTATCTCTTTTTTCCATATTCTGCCAAGTCTCGATGCATGCTCTTTGTTTAACCGGAAACACGCAGTAAACTTAATATCTATTCTGTCATCCATATAATCATTCATAAAAGCTGGAACATCCAAATCAGTTTTATCATAGATTTTCTGTTCCATATCTCCTACGGCTACAATCTGGATATTGGGATTACATTCCTTAATATGACATAAGAGTTCCGCTATCTCCCTTTCTATATCCTGATATTCGTCTAAAATCAGAATATCATAATGGGGACATTTGGGTTTTATCTTATTATATGTTTGTAATATATCAGATATACCACACTTAATGCCCTGCCTCGCAATCTGTGAATATGCAAACCCGTGATAATTTGTTACAAATACATTTGTATTCTTTATCTTTGCTTTTGCATCTATTTTTAATATCTTATTGTATGTAAGATACAGTATCTTCTTATCTGCCGGCAGATAATTACACAGACTTTGTATGGCAGTGGTCTTACCACTTCCGATACACGCATCCACCAAGACATTATGCCCCTCATACACACGCTTTAGGAAGAGGATTTGTTCGTCAGTAAGTATCACTCCCATCAGAGAACGCCCACTGCTTGCTTTGCCAGCCAATCCGCCTCTTCATTATCGGCGATTCCCGAATGAGCCTTTACCTTGACATAGCGGATAAACATTCCCTTATCACGCATACTCTGCACATAATCTCTATATGCTTTCGTGCCCTCCTTGTTGCATTGCCATGTACCCGTCGCCCACGCCTCAATCCCTGCATAGTCATAATATATCGAAACCTCCGCCATTCCGAGGTTATCAGCTTTTCGAATTGCAGCCATAGCTCCCATAAGCTCTCCTGCAACATTTCTCATTGATGCGAGCTCAGGATCAATACCAGAGCCCTGAAGCTTATGCTTATTCCCTTTATTATCCACAAGGAAACCGCCATAGCCATATACCTTTCGCTCCGAGTTAAAGGATCCGTCCACAAAGGCATAACTGTGATGTTGCGCTTCAGTCTGCTTTGTTACACCGCTTATATAACTTTCGGCTTCTTCTCTCGTCTCGAAGCTTTTAAACTCCGCACCCTTAAATCCATTCGTTTGCGCCTGACATTCCGGCCAAGTCATATATATTCCGGGTGTGCGTCCCTTTCTTACTGCGTAAAACTTCATAAAATTATTCCTCCGAGAAGAAGTATGTGATTCAGAGGACAGATATTAATTTTCTGTACAAGATTTATCTGATATATTTATATGGTCT
>JAFUEG010000026.1 GCA_017464045.1 Lachnospiraceae bacterium | reverse complement strand
CTTGGTATCATGCATATGAATATTATGCAGGATGAACTTACCAAGGTTGAACAGGAGTTTTTGCGTATTGAGGCTGACGTGGACAACACTCTTATGAATAATATGCAAAGATGCTACTATGAGTATCTTAAGGCTCTTGTTCTTAAAGACGAAGAAACAATTAACCATGCGAGAAATACCATAAGAAGAAACTTCAGAACCGAAAAGGATAAAATGTTTTATTTCTGGCTTTTACTTTTTATGGATGATACCTATACAGAGGATCAGAGTTCACTTTATAAGGAGATTATCAATCTTTATGAAACAGGCTATAACAGCCCGATTATGTATCTTGAGCTTTGTGAGATATTTAATAATAATCCGCTTTTATTTAAGCGTATTACTCCGCTTGAGACTACAACCATAAGATGGGGTCTTAGACATAAGTTTATTTCTGATGAGGTTATCGATGAGTTTATCCGTCTTGCCGGTACATTTAAAGAGTTTAATACCAAGATATTTAATATCATGGAAGCAATATATGAAAAGACCAAGAGCGAAGAGGTTTTAAAAAGTATATGTTCTATGCTCATCGGTGCGGGCAAGCTTGACCATAAGTATCATAAGTACTACAGGGATGCGGTCGAGAAAAATCTCAAGTTTATCGGTCTTAACGAGTGCTTTGTCAAGAGTATGAATTTTTCAAGATACGATCTTATACCTACATCTGTTCTTATGTATCTTAATTATAAAAATACTCTTAATGAGAGCGAACTTGCATACCTCTATGCAAATGTAATTTACAATAAAGCACAGCATATGAAGGTATATCATGAGTATTGTACGACCATGGAAGATTTTATGGAAAATATGATTATAAAGGGCAAGGTAAGTGATGACCTTACAGTTCTTTATGATGAATTTTTGGAACCTGAGAGTGTAAGTCCGCTTTATGCAGGCAAGCTTATAAATATTATTTTCAGACGAAAGCTCGTATGCTACAACAAGGGCATCAGGGCGGTTATCGTTACTCATCAGGAGATAGAAGAGGTTCAGCGTGTGCCTATCGTAAATGGTGAGGCTTATGTTGAGATACTTTCCAACACCGCATCTATTGTTTTCGAGGATGGGGAGGGAAATGTATATGCAGGTTCTATCCCATACAGGCTTGAAAAGATTGTTGATGAAAAGGCTTATATGCCTATTTGTCACGAGTATAGTCCTAGAGATTACAGAGTGCTTTTGGATAATTATCAGTCACTTGGAGACTTTACTTATAAGAGAGCAATAGAAGTAAATGCAGCGAGAGATATAATCAACTGTGACCAGATTTCTTATGATTATAAGCAGCAGGCACTTTTAAATATTATTGAATACTATCATGAAAATCTGGATGCCGAGGTACTTAAAAAGTATCTTGAAAAGCTTGATATCGAGTATTTAAATCATTCCAACGCAAGAAGTATCATCATGTATATGATTGATATGAATATGTTTGATAAGGCGTTTCAGGCTGTTAAACTTTATGGCTTTGATGAGATTGCGTCAGATGAGCTTTACAGATTGGCGGATTATGGTGTAGAGGATTCAAACGGATTTTTAAATGAAGACCTTATGTCTATCTGTATTCAGCTTTACAAGACAGGTAAGGTTAATACGAGAATACTTGTATATATAATGAATAATTTCAAGGGTGATCTTGAGGAACTTGCAACACTCTTTAAGATGGCAAGAGATAAGGTAAAGGATGTTTCGTTACTTGTTGAAAATACTCTTGCGCAGATGATGTTTGCCAAGGGCAGTGTGGAAAATATATATGATATTTTTACTGCTTACTACAATGGCAGAAGCCGGGGACTTGTAGTAAAGGCGTTTTTGAGATTTACAGCGCAGAATTATCTTATTAAGGATGCTCAGGTTCCGGGTAATATATTTGATTATTTATACAATGAGATAATTAAGGGCAATATAGATGATGAAATATCTAAGATGGCTCTTATAGCTTATCTAAGTAAGCTTGATAAATTTACTCTTGAGCAGCGTGAATGGATTAGTGATACTGTTGGTAAGTTTATGGATGGCGGTAAGATACTTCCGTTTTATAAGAGCTTTAGAAGCTTTATCAAGCTTCCTCAGGATGTATTTCTTAAGACTTATCTTATCTATAAGTCTGATGTTGGCAGACAGATTGAGGTTAAGTATGCTTTTGATACCGGTACCAGACAGTCCTTAAGCTTTAAGACTGAAAGACTTGATGAGATGATTCCGGGTATGTATGTTAAGGAATTTGTAGTATTTCACGGTGAAAGACTTGTTTATAAGATAGACGAGGATAAGGAAAATAAGGCATATGTGGTTGAAAGTGAGACCTTAAAGACCAAGTCATTTAACCGTAAGGACAGAAGCCGTTTCGAGATTATCAACAGCATGTTGGTTAACCAGGAGATGCGTGAGGATAATGAGCTTCTTGAGACACTGGATGTTTATTTCAATACTGTACATCTTTATGAAGAGAATTTAAATATTTTATAGTATACTAAGGAGGCTTTTCATGGCAGAAGCGTATTATATAGGAATGGATCTTTGTCCTGAGTCCACCCAGATAAGTTTTTATAATGATATAAAGCGTGAGCCGGAGACGGTTAATCAATTAAATAATAAAGAAACTTATATGATGCCAAATATTCTCTTCTACAGTAAAAAAACCGGAGACTGGTATGTGGGTTCGGAGGCTTCGGAAGCCAGATTTAAGGAGGATGGTATCATTCTTGATGAGCTTTTCGAAAATGCTAAAAGTGAAGAACTTATAGAGATAGGAGATAAAAAATATAGCTATAGGCAGCTCTTCCTTATGATGCTTAAGATGCATATAGACTCATTTTTATATCGTTATGAAGGTGCTGTTGTAAAGAAACTGGTTATAACAATACCTGATTACAGCAGAGATTTGTATAAGGTTCTTGGGGGACTCCATAAGGAACTTGGGATTGATAAAAATAACATAAGTCTGACGAGTCATCTTGACAGCAGTCTTTACTATATATTTAACCAGAACCCTGATCTTTGGGTGAACAGCGTTGCGCTTTTTGATTATAATACTGACGGACTCCGGTATTATAGAATTGACATATCCAGAGGAAGAAATCCGGAGATTATTCAGGTTTCTCACGAGGATTATACTAAACAGTTTAATATGTCCATGTTCGCCGGTGATAATATCCTTATGGATGTTACATTTTCAAAGATTGTTGAGCATGAAATGAAGAAGACTTATATATCTTCGGTATTCCTTACCGGACTTGGTTTCTCTGAAAAATGGATGAATAAATCACGAAATATTCTCTGTCAGGGAAGACGTGTTTTTGCAGGTCAGAATATCTACACCAAGGGTGCATGCTATAAGGCAGTCGGCGGTGAATATGAGGAATTTTATAAAAAGTATTTTGTGGAAACAGAAGAAAATGTATTATTTGATATAGGCATCTCAAGTGGAGATGAAGATGATGAGTTTATTCCTATCGCGCTTGGAGGCCGTCAGTGGTACAATATAAAAGGTAAGATTAGTATTATACTGGATGATACGGATATAGTTACCATTATCTACAGAAGCCGGGTAACTGAGCAGGAGATAAGGGAGAGTGTAAAGCTTCACGGCATACCTAAAAGACCTAATAAGACATCTAAATTCTCAGTTGAGGTAGAATTTGAGTCGCCTAACAAAGGTGCTGTGATTATCAAGGATTTGGGCTTTGGAAAGCTTT
>JAFUEG010000025.1 GCA_017464045.1 Lachnospiraceae bacterium | reverse complement strand
ATGATATTTCCACTCATATTATCCGCTCCCTTATTTTATCACGAAACAACTATCTCGCTAGTCATCTTATGCTCTTTACAATATCTATATCACTATTTATCATCTTCAAGCTTTGCCCTGCGTGCATGCTCCACGTAAACTTCTGCATTTGTCCTGATGTCATCTATCTCCTCATCAGTAAGGTTTCTGATAACCTTTGCAGGATTACCATAAACCATCGAACCGCTTGGTATATGCATCTTCCCGGTAACAAGTGCACCTGCGCCGATTAAGCAGTTATCTTCTATAACCGCGTCATTTAAAATTATAGCTCCCATACCAACGATTACATTATCGCCGACTGTACAGCCATGCACGATAGCACTGTGACCTACAGTGACACCGTTTCCTATCTTAAGCTTGTGTCCCCTGTCCACATGAAGACAAGCCAAATCCTGTATATTGGTATTATCTCCTATTATTATTGTATCACTGTCGCCCCTTATAACGGCATTGTACCAGACACCGCAATTTTTACCTATAGAAACCGAGCCGACTATCTGTGCTCCCGGTGCTATAAATGTAGTTTCATCAAATTTCACACTCATATAAACCCCTCTTTATAATAAAATTCATTTACATTATAACACAGATAAAAATATTTTTTGTAACCAAATTGTTTTTTCAATCGTATACTTAGTGAAAGGCTTTTCAAAACAATAAAACAAGGTTAAAATACCTGATAAGAAGCGCATTAAAAGAGGTAATACATATGAGAGAACCTGTGGAAAATTTAATAAAGCAATATCAAAAGCACCTGTTTGCCACGGCCTTCAGTATATGTGGAAATGCTTCGGACGCGGATGATGTGGTTCAGGATACATTTTTAAAGTATCACCTAAGCAAAAAGGAGTTTTCATCACCGGAGCACATAAAGGCATGGCTAATAAGGGTAGCTATCAATAAATCAAAGGATATTAACCGCTCATTTTGGAAGCAGAAAAGCACCTCAATTGAGGATTATGTTGAAACACTTACGGTATCCGATCAAGAGGATAAATCACTTTTAAGCGAAGTATTAAAGCTTCCTTACAAGTATCGTATAGTGATTCATCTATATTACTACGAGGAATATTCTGTGTCGGAGATTGCAGGGATTCTTAAAATTACGGAAAGCAATGTTAAGGTAAGGCTTTCAAGGGGAAGAAGCCTTTTAAAAGAAAACATTCAGGAGGAATGGGTTTATGATTAATCAGGAAAGATATAAAAATATATTTGATTCAATTGACAGCAGCTCTGAAATAACATTGGATTCACTGAACAAGAGGAATCATGAATTAAAGAAAAAGAGACTTCGTAATTCACTCTACTCTCTTGCTGCATTTGCTACTCTTTTCTTAGGTTCAAATGCGGTTTCTTACGCAAAGACCGGTGAATTCTGGGTAGCCTCCGCATTTAACTTTAAAACAGGAAACGGTATGGAGGTTACGATTGATAACACCTCACCGGATGAAACCAAAACAACCATCAATTATGATGATGCCAATGCCAAGGATTACTATTCTGTCGAAGACGGAAGACTCTACTTTGTATTTAATGACATCAAGCAGGATATAACCGATGAATGCAGTGAGGACGATTATTTTAAATACGAATATACCGACGAGGATTCCTACAGACATGTCATCATAGTCGGCGGAACCGTAGATAATCCGGGTTGGGCAGAATTTATGTTTGATAAATACGGAAATTATATATTCAACAATATGAACGTTAAATGTGATAATAACGAGAACTATGAGGAAATATCCGCCACTTACATTACTGATGATTCAGATGATTCAGATGATTCAGATGATTCCGGAAATTATGAGGAGGATTTCTATGTTGAAGAATACTCCGATGGCGTAGATGACGACATAACCAATTACGAAGTCTATGAGTACAACGAAGGCGGAGAAATCAACGAAATAATCTCAATGTCAGGAGAACCAAAATGGCTGATAGATGCTGAATATTCACTGGGTATCCCAACCGGCATTCCGGAGCTTGATTTCGCTGATTAAAATACACGCAAAGCGTGTGTCGGTTATGTTGCGGTGTAAATAATAAGAGGTCTCGAAAAGGTACTAAGCAAATCGTGAGCGTTAGCGAGATTTGTGTGTACCTGTTTCGGGACCTCTTATTATTTATACCCTGCTACATAACCGACCTATGCCGTATGTTATATTAGCTTATTGCTTTGAAAGCCTCGTCAAGGTCTTCGATTATGTCGTCTATATTCTCTGTTCCGATGGAAAGACGAATTGTATTTGGCTTAATTCCCTGATCTAAAAGCTCTGCCTCATTACACTCTGAATGAGTAGTTGATGCAGGATGGATAGCCAGAGACTTAACATCCGCTACATTTGCAAGAAGTGAGAAAAGCTCAAGCTGGTCGATGAAATCCTGTGCCTTCTTGGCATCACCCTTAATCTCAAAGGTAAAGATTGAACCACCGCCGTTAGGGAAATACTTCTTATAAAGCTCCTTTTGCTCCGCATCATCGGAAATTGATGGATGATTAACCTTCTCAACGAGCGGCTGATTCTTAAGATATTCTACAACCTTAAGTGCATTTTCAACATGACGCTCTACTCTTAAGGAAAGAGTCTCCAAGCCCTGTAAGAAGATAAATGCATGTACAGGTGAAAGTGTTGAACCTGTATCACGAAGAAGAATTGCTCTGATATATGTAGCAAATGCTGCAGGTGCAGTATCCTTTGCAAAGCTTACACCATGATAAGATACATTTGGCTCGATAAGCCATGGGTGCTTACCGCTTGCTATCCAGTCAAACTTTCCGCTGTCTACAATAACACCACCAATTGTAGTACCGTGACCGCCTATGAACTTGGTAGCTGAATGAACAACTATATCAGCACCATACTCGATAGGTCTTACAAGATAAGGAGTTGCAAATGTATTGTCAACGATAAGAGGTATCTTATGCGCATGGGCTATATTTGCAATTCTCTCGATATCAACCACTTCAGAATTAGGATTTCCGAGAGTTTCAATCTCGATTGCTGTTGTATTGTCCTTGATTGCAGCCTCGATACCATCATAATCAAACGGATCAACAAAGGTTGTATCTATTCCGTACTCCGGTAATGTATGAGCTAAAAGATTATATGTACCACCATATATATTCTTGGCTGCAACTACGTGATTACCTGCGTGAGCAACTGCCTGTATTGCATATGTAAGAGCTGCCGCGCCTGAGCCTACTGCCAATGCCGCTACACCGCCCTCAAGAGCTGCGATACGTGCTTCAAAGGTTCCCTGTGTAGGATTGGTAAGTCTTCCGTAGATGTTACCTGCATCTCTTAATCCAAATCTGTCTGCTGCATGCTGACTGTTATGGAATACGTATGATGAAGTCAAGTATATCGGTACCGCTCTTGCATCAGTAACCGCATCTGGTGTTTCCTGTCCTACATGTAACTGCTTTGTTTCAAATTTAAATTCTCTTTCTGCTCTTGTTTTCTTTCCCATAATATCTACCTCACTTTTCTTTTTATTATTTTCATGAGTTCTTCGACTTTCACTCAACCCTATCCTTTTTAATAAAGCCTTGTGTAAGCTCGCTCATCTGTTTATGTGATGATAATAACACCATTTTTTCATTTTGTATAATTCATAAAAAAAAGAACTGGTTATAGGCTAATCCTATAACCAATCCTGAAATTAATATATGGGTATATAACACGAAAATGCAGGTACCCGCATAGCTCGTTGTCACTTAACGCTATGCTTAGCACCTGCATTTTCATGTTATATACCTTCTATCTACTAATCATCTTTTTCGCTTGGATTGCTCATAGAGCCCTGAATGTTAGGGCCTTGTGGACCACCAATTCCGTTCTTTTTGAATACCAGCTTCATATATAAAGGCATAAATATAAATATGAGGACAAATCCTACAACCATACTAATAGCAAGTGATTTACCAAACATTCCGATAAAAGGAATCTTTGCACCATGTGCCGTAGCCTTTTTGTATGCCATAAATACCATCGCTAAAGTAATAATCGGCGTATAAATCAAATCCGATAAAAGACTCTCCATACATCTTGTTCCAAGCTTACCCGGCTTTAAACCAAGCTTATTATTTACGCCATCCGTAACCTTTTTCATAGGAACCAAAAAGCCTATAATCAAGCTTATCACCGTACTGATTAAGAAACTTATAATCCATCCTACAACGTTAAACTTGCCTGCAGCAAGAAGTCCTGTCAGGGATAAAAAGAAGCTTAAGGTTATTCCCATTAAAAGGCTCATCTCTCTACCGATTTTTTTCATGTTCATTTTTTATAGTCCTCCTTTGAATTTATCATGCCAAATCATTTGGTCTTAATGTTGAACGAAGTAAATCCCTAAGTGCCGCTTCCGAGACAGGTTTTGTGATATATCCACTTATTCCAAATGATTCCGCACGAAGAATTGATGTCATTTCCTTATCGCCCTTCATAAAAATAACAGGGATACTCATATTATTGTTACGTACCCATTCGACGACATCATATCCGTCCATATCATTTTCGCCTGCCATTTCAATATCAATTATCAAAAGATCGAAATACTGGTTTTTAAGCATATCAATACAGGATTTACCATTGTTTACGGAAAGAATTTCATAATGCTTATCATTGTGAAGCATCTCAATAACTTCTTCACTTCCCTCAGGGTTATCGTCCGCTAAAAGAATTCTCTTTCGTGCATCCTCCTCAAGCTCTCTTAACTTGTAATCCTTGTCTTCATCCATCATATCAAGCATAATCTGAGCAATCTTTGCATCGAACTGAGTACCCATTCCGCCGACAATCTGTTCTCTTACCTTTTCCTGAGACATCGGCTCTCTGTAGCTTCGGTTTGAAGTCATCGCATCATAAGCATCTGCCACACTTATAATTCTTGCTATGAGTGGTATATCCTCTCCCTTTATACCGTTTGGATATCCGGTTCCGTCATATCTTTCATGATGCCATCTTGCTCCGCCCGACAAATCATTTAATGCCGATACATTTTTTAGTATCTGATAACCTGCCTCTGTATGAACCTTTATCTCTTCAAATTCCTCCGGAGTAAGCTTTCCCGGCTTATTGATTACCGCATCCGGAACTCTTATTTTTCCTACATCATGAAGAAGTCCTGTATAGTAGGCCTCCTCCTGCTCCTCCTCATTTCCGCCAAGACGTTTCATAATCTCCTTAGCATATATGGCAACTCTGTGTGAATGACCGCTTGTATATTCATCCTTAGCATCGAGTGCCTCGGAAAACGCCGTCATAACCTGAATAAGCATATTTTTCTGCGCGTTTTTATACGTTTCATAATCCTTAGATATTTTATCATAAAGTGCCGCAGCCACTATAGCTGCACCAAAGCTTAGCGCTAAGAGAACAAGCTGAATTTCAGCATCTCTGCTGTTTTCTGTATTGTAGGTTCCGTCACCAATCTTTAATATAACATGAATTGCATTTACTATCATGGAAATAGCGCCAACCACCGCTATAAGACTCGGCTGGTGATACAATATAAGAAGCACAAGCATAACAAATATATATGAAAATACCAGATCCGTATTACTTGTAAGAAGAACAAAACCATACATTACGGAATATCCGATGGCAAACCCATATCTGAGACTTATTGAATAAGGGTTTTTCCAATACCATAAGAGACATAAAAATGCAGGAACAACAGTAACACCCGCAAACAGTGTATAATAATCTGTATTTCTGTTTCCCTTTAGAACCTCTATATAATATGTAATCAATAAAACAGCTACAATTACAAGCCATGCACTTATAAGGCATCTGTTGATCTTCTTTAATGTTTCGTCCTTCATTTCCTGATTATTCCCCAATCATCAATTAAACTCTCTTTATTATATAGATAATTTTCCATATCCTACAATATATTATTTTAACATTTTTGTCATATTCTATCAATATATTAAATGAGCAATTATTATCTTAGCTTTATTTCAATTGTTGTATATAATTAACTGCCTCCTCCAAGGTCTTATCCTCACTCGGATTTTCAAATAATTCAACCATTTCCTCTTTTGAATACTCTATCAGGTAATCAAGTGAAAGACGGGATTGTCTGTCTCCTTTTACATCTACAATCGGAAGATAATCATCTCCGACAACCGGAGTAATCGGAAAATCAAGTTCAAATTTACTTTCACTTAAGATGACAGCTCCGCCGGTTCCCTGAACAGAGCCCCAGGTTGTAGTGTTGCCCATAACCGTTACATTTGCACTGCCCTTAAGATAGTGTGCTATTTCCTCTCCTGCACTGGCAGTCTGTCCATTTACCAATACCACCACCGGTATGTCATCCCATTTACAGGCATTTACATCCTTTGCCTTGGAAATAACCTTATATTTTCCGTCTTTGTAAAGTGTAAGATAGTACGAAACCGGATTTTTTGTAAACATAGCCGCAACTGTTCTGGCTTCATATCCGTTACCGCCGTCATTATTTCTAATGTCGATGATAATCCTGTCCATCCCCTGCTCACGTAGTTCTTCAAATCTCGCTTCCAGGTCATCATATATGTCCCATGAAAATCCCTTAATAGTCCCCTTTGCTATAAACAAAGGATCAAGTGAATACTCCTCTTCGGTTATCCTCAAATATCCTACATTTCCATCTATCATCGATGTAGAATAATTATCTTGAGAAATCACATTATCTCCGAAAAGTATGTTAAGCGCCGATGTTCTCCTGCTTAAATAATTCCCACAAGGAGCAAGAGTGATTGTTTCTTCCTTATTTTTATCATTTATAAATGTAACTTCAAGCTGCTCACCGCCCTGCCCTGCAAGAAATATCGGTTGAGCTATGTATATATTCTCCGATGTCTGAAAGCTGTGCCACCTGTCAATGCATTTGACGCCTTCTGTTGCCTCATCTATCGGAGTATTATTCCACTTTGTTATAACCGTACCATCATGAATACCTTTCTCACAGCACTCACATTCTTCATCAACAAGTACTGCAACCACTTCTCCGCTTTCGGCTCTGAACATGGAAAATCCGTAATCATTACCGGCAAGTCTCGATATGGCAGCATCTCTTATACCGGCATCACCTAAAACTTCAACGTGTCCGTCATTTATTTCATACTTTAATTCGTATAAAGCAACTGCAAAACCTACCTCATCACCTGCTTTTTCGGCTTCCTCAACCATCGGAACCAGTTCTTCCCTGATTCTATCATAGTCAATATCCTTCCAATCACTCAGAACATATTCCTGCTCAAGGTAATCAATAGTTTTCTCAAAGGATTCAGTCCATACCAAACGTGAATAATTGGCTACATTTGGCATAAGCCAAACTGCCCAGATTGTGATGATACTACCAAGTAAAACCACCGTAGAAAATACCATTGTAATTATGGTGTATGCAATATACGAGCGCTTCAAAAAGATTGCAAGTCCCCATAATGCCAAAATCAGTGCCACAACACCAAATGCAGCATATCTGTATATCGTAAGCTCTGCATTTCCCACATAATGCTCTTTAGCAAGAAAAATTATGTAAACCAGCATCGGAATAAGACATAAAGCCGACCATATCTTTGTATGCTTTTTCATAAAGTGATGCGATACAGCAAGAACCACCATTGAAAAAAGCAGAAAAATATACATAAACTGCATGGATTTATCCATTGAATAAACTAAACCGTATAATACCTTCAAATCTACCGATATCCTTTCATTTTTTACTACTCATACATATCTTTCCTTCTTAGCGATGTATAAGGTTTTGATTTTCTTACCAATGATGCAGATGAAATATCTATATCTCCTATAAGTAACTCCTCATCCTTTTCTGCTTTAGCCAGCACGTTACCCTCATAGTCACATATAATTGATTCACCTGAAAAAGTCATATTTCCTTCTGTACCGACACGATTACACATAGCTATATTGACACTATTTTGGAACGCTTGAACCCTCACTTCCCACTTAAATAATTCTGACGGTTCATTTACTGTATTGGCTGTAGGAATAATAATAAGTTCCGCTCCTCGAAGTGCCTCCGTTCTGATGCTTTCAGGGTAATGCCTGTCAAAGCATACAACAATTCCTATCTTTCCTAATTTGGTATCAAACACCTCAAATCCCTCTTCGGACGGTGTATAGTAGCTCTGCTCATAAAACTGCTCACACTCTGCGATATGTACCATCTTCTGTCTGCCGATAATCTTTCCCTGATCATCTATCAGAAAACTCATATCATATCTTTGTCCATTCTCTTCAATGTAAAGATTCGGGGATGCAAAAATCTCATACTTCCTGCAAGCCTCACATATACCCTCTACATAATCGCTATCCTCTGTCATAACATAATTATCTACATCTGAATCCTGATACTGCGGAAAAAACTGGGATAGCTGTATTTCAGGAAAACAGATTAGCTTCGCTCCCTTACCTGCTGCAACTTGTATCAGCTGTAAAGTCTTCTCATAATTCTTTTTAACATCTAAAGACATACTCATTTGAGCCAAAGCAATCTTCATAATCACTACCTCTATAAAATAAATTTACAAATCCTCATTTTTTTCTTCCCATCCCTTGCATACATCACACCAACCGATAGCATCCGTAGCAGCTTCAAGCTCTTTTGGTGTGATTTTTACAGATGTGAATTCATTGCCACCCGCAGGATAAACATATTCAAATCGCTTCATAGATACATCAAGCCACACCGGAACACCTTCCGGTACGCCAAACGGACACACGCCACCCGGCTGAAAGCCAATCAACTCCTCAACCTGATCTCTTGGAATCATGTGTGGTTTTGTATGGAAAAGCAGCTTGAATTTTGAACTGTTTACTCGTCCATCCCCTGCCATAACTACTATGATTGGTTTGTCATCGACCATAAAAGATAATGTCTTGGCTATTTCCTGCTCCGCACATCCTATCCTCATAGCTGCATGTTCAACTGTATCTATCGTCTCTTTATGTTCTGTCAGTCTGTCTCCCAAACCTTTATTATCAAGCCATTTTTTTACTTTTTCATTTATCATATTGTATCATTCCTTAATTATGGGTTAATTATTATCTGTTTCAAACCAAATACCTCTACTGCGGATTAGTCCTAAGCCACTCCACTATATCATCACTCTCATACATAGGTTTACCATCTACAAACAGGCATGGAACCTGCTGTTTACCACCTACTCTTATGAGTTCCAACCTATCTTCCTCATTCTTATGAATGTTATGATACTCGATGTCTGTACGTCCACTTGCTTCAATCTCATTTATTACCTTGCGGCAATACGGACATGTTTCAAACATATATAGCTTTAGCGTCATCTCAAAGTCCTCCTTTGAAAGAATATCTTATGTGACTATATAAACTTCTCAGCTATCTTCTTAAATTCTTCCTCTGAACTTACCCCGTTTAACATAGCACCTTCCTTGATATGTGCATCGGAAGCACTTCCCTGTAAATCTTCTACCGAACTACCGATGCCTGTACTTCCCGATGTAGCAAACAGCACTATATTCTTACCCGAAAGGTCATAGCTTTCAAGGAATGTATTTACTATGGTTGGTGCAGTATACCACCATATCGGATATGCTACAAAAACAGTATCATACTGACCTATATTCTCTATAGGAGCACTTCCAATAGCAGGTCTTGAGTTCTTCTTATCTTTCATCTCCACTGAACTTCTTGACTTTTCGTTTCTCCAGTCTAAGTCTTCATTTGTATAAGGCACCTCCGGTACTATCTCATACACATCCGCCCCTATTGATTTTGCAAGACTTGTTGCTGCTGTCCTCGTTTTTCCCGATGCGGAAAAATAAGCTACTAATACTTTTGACATTTTAGTTTCCTCCTTCATTTTTTATAGTTATTATTTAAAACTATTCATAAACATATTTTCTACATTTTTCATATTTATAGGTGTTT
>JAFUEG010000024.1 GCA_017464045.1 Lachnospiraceae bacterium | reverse complement strand
TGGGAAAGACCGGTCTGGACGGTGGTTTTCTGGACGACCATTATTATACTTTATGTTTTTGGATATAAGATATTCCAGAAACTAAAAGTGCATTTTGCAGATGTATTGTAGTTTTGTCGTAGTAATATGTATGATAAGAAAGGAATAGATATGAAGATTTTAGTCACAGGTGCAAACGGATATATAGGAAGATATGTGGTAAAAGAGCTTCTTGAAAAAGGGCACGAGGTAATAGCTTCGGATATAAATTATGATGGAGTTGATGAGCGTGCAAAGCGCTCGGATGTCAACCTTTTTGGCGGTGATGCAGATATATATGAGCAGTACGGATGTCCGGATGTCTGTATCCATATGGCGTGGAGAAATGGATTTGTACACAATCATCAAAGCCACATAGAGGATCTTCCTAAGCACTATGAATTTATAAAAAATATGCTTGAGGGCGGACTTCCTCATATCGTTGTTATGGGATCCATGCATGAGGTCGGATATCATGAGGGAGCTATCGATGAAAATACACCATGCAATCCGATATCGCTCTATGCAATTGCAAAAAATACCTTAAGGCAGCTTACACTTTTAAAGGCTAAGGAAAAAGATGCAGTATGCCAGTGGATAAGAGGCTATTACATACTTGGAGATGATCTGAAAAATAATTCTATCTTCTCAAAGATAGTAGCAGCTGCAAATGATGGTAAAAATGAGTTTCCTTTTACCTCGGGAAAGAATAAATATGATTTTATACATGTTACAGAGCTTGCAAAGCAGATAGCTGCGACATCGACACAGACCAAGATAGACGGGATCATTAACTGCTGTTCCGGAAATCCGATATCGCTCGGGGAAAAGGTTGAAAGCTTTATCAAAGAGCATAACTTTGATATAAAGCTTAATTATGGTGCTTTTCCTGACAGGGCATATGACTCGCCGGCTATATGGGGAGACGCATCAAAGATAAATGAAATCATGAAGGATTATAAGTAGTAAAAACGGTATAAATGATGAAAGTTTTTATGTATAAACTGTTTCAAACGAATATAATTTCGGAGATTTAAAATGAGTGAAATAGCTATAAAAGTAAATGACGTAAGCAAACTATATAAATTATATGATAAGCCTTCAGACCGTTTTAAAGAAGCGTTAGGGCTTACAAAGGAAAAAAAGTATAAAGAGCATTATGCACTTCATAATGTAAGCTTTGATGTGGAAAGAGGACAGACTGTCGGAATAATCGGAACCAACGGTTCGGGAAAATCCACAATACTTAAGATTATAACTGGTGTATTATCTGCCACTGAGGGTACTGTAGACGTAAAGGGAAGGATATCGGCACTTCTTGAGCTTGGTGCAGGTTTTAACCAGGAGTATACCGGCATGGAAAATATCTATTTGAATGGAACCATGATGGGGTATTCCAAAGAAGAAGTGGATGCAAAGGTTCAGATGATACTTGATTTTGCGGATATAGGTGATTTTATTAATCAGCCCGTAAAAACATACTCGAGTGGTATGTTTGTAAGACTGGCGTTTGCGGTTGCCATAAATATTGATCCTGAAATACTTATAGTCGATGAAGCGCTTTCCGTCGGTGATGTCTTTTTTCAGGCTAAGTGCTATCACAAATTTGAAGAATTTAAGAAAAACGGCAAGACAATACTTATGGTAAGCCATGATCTCGGAAGTATAGCCAAGTATTGTGACAAGGTTGTGCTTTTAAATAAAGGTCATATGGTCGAAGAAGGGGAACCTAAAAAGATAGTAGATCTTTATAAGCAGATTCTGGTAAGTGAAGCGGAAGGAAGAGAGCCGGATGAAGAACAACCTACCATAGATGGCGCAGGTGATGCTGATGATTCTTCAGCCGTGTGGAAAGATATTCTCATGCAGAATCCA
This sequence comes from Lachnospiraceae bacterium, assembly GCA_017464045.1. Next base: position 10,057 of record JAFUEG010000024.1, on the reverse strand, counting down.
AATGTGCTTGATTACGGCGATAAAGAAGCGGAGATTATAGATTTTGCAATAATTGATGATAAAAAAAGGATTACTAATAATATACAAAAAAACACAGAGTTTAAAATTCGTATGAAAGTCAGATTTCATAAGGATATCGAACAGCCTATCTTTGCTTTTACCATAAAGGATTTACAGGGGACCGATGTAACCGGTACCAATACAATGTATGAAAAGGTCGATTTTGGAACTGTCAAAAAAGATGAAATTAAGGTTATAGAATTCACACAAAATATGAACCTTCAGGGAAGGAATTATCTGCTATCTTTTGGAGTGGTTGGATATAAGGATAACGATTTTGTTGTATATCACAGACTTTATGATGTATGTAATATAAACGTTATATCCGATAAAGATACGGTAGGCTTTTACGACATGAATTCCAAGGTCTCCGTACTGGAATAAAGAAGAGAATAATTTTGTAAAAATAAGTAATAATTATCTTTGGATACAGATAATTTACCTGTCCGTATGCTCAGGAGGATAATACTTTGGAAAACAATATAGAATATATAGGTAAGGTTTCACTGGATTATAAATATTATAGTGGAGAAGATTTATATAAAGACGGTTCTGAGGAGGAGCTTCTTGATATTGTCCGAAACGCTGATGAAAGTGAATATAATAAAATAATAGAAGAAAAAAAATCATGGCCGATTTTATACCATCTTTCTGATATAAGAGGTAATATCGTTGACTGGATACCATTTACGAAGGAAGACAGTGTGCTGGAGATAGGCGCGGGATGCGGTGCCATAACGGGAACGCTTGCAAATCGTGCAGGATATGTAGACTGCATAGAACTTTCGAAAGCAAGAAGCCTTGTAAATGCCGAAAGACATAAATCGTCTGATAATATTAATATAATTGTAGGTAATTTTCAGGATATAGAAAAAGATATAGAAAAGAAATATGATTATATAACACTTATAGGAGTGCTTGAGTATGCGGCGAGCTACATAGAGTCTGATACTCCTTATGAGGAGTTTTTAAATATAATAAAAGGTCATCTTAAACCGGACGGTAAGATAATAATTGCCATAGAAAATAAGTATGGCCTTAAATATTGGGCAGGCTGCAGGGAAGACCATCTCGGAACATATTTTAGCGGTATAGAAGGATATGTGGGTGTAGACAGTGTAAGAACATTTTCAAAAAACGGACTTATAAAGCTTTTAACCGGAGTCGGTCTTGATGATATAAGTTTCTATTATCCTTATCCTGATTATAAGCTGCCTCTTTCTATATATTCGGATGACTTTCTTCCGCAGGAAGGAAGCTTGAATAATAACTTCAGAAATTTCGATAATGACAGGATGTTAATATTTGATGAAAGCAAGGTTTTTGATAACCTTATAGGAGACGGAATGTTTGATATCTTTTCAAATTCATTTCTTGTTTTAGCGGGGAGGGAAGGAGCATAATGAGAAAGATTATATATTCAAAGTTTTCTAATGACCGAAGCCCTGCTTATAAAATCCGTACAGATATATATGAGGAAGAGGATAAAAGATTTGTAGTAAAGTCCGGTATAGGCGATGGGGGAAAAAGGCACATAGCAGGTGTATTTTCACTATATATACCCTTAAAAGAACAGACAAAGGATACAATATTTGATATCAATAAAAGTACTCTTATAAACGGCGACCTTAATCTTGAGTATCTGTATGGAGATAATTTGGAAAAAAAGCTTGATGATGCTTTAAAAGAAAAAAGATATGATGATTTTAAAGGGCTTGTAAAAACATATACAGAAAATGTAAGAGCCATGGCTAAGGAAACATTTGAGGACAGTAAAGAGTACTATATGGTTTTCGGAAAGGATGCTTCCGCAGATGAATCAAAAACCATGACTGTAAACGATATTGACCTGATATTTGCCAATGTTATCGCAGAAGATGATAAATGGACAATCATAGATTATGAGTGGAGCTTTACATTTAAGATTCCTGTTGATTTTATACTTTATAGGACAATTCATTATTATGCCATACCCGATAGAAGAAAAATACTTGAGAATATTGACCTTTATGAGCTGATGGGTGTTGATAAGAGCAGGGAAGCTGTATATAAACGTATGGAAGAAAATTTCCAGAGTTATATCATAAACGCTAACACTCCTTTATGGCAGTTGTATGATGTCATGGGAGAACCTTTTTATAATATGCCTGAAATAGCTGAGAAAAAGAAAGAGGAACATCCTACAGCTATTAAAATATATGATGGTGATAAGAACGTAAGCAGCCGGGTAAAAACCACTTTTTTAGATGATGGTGTCATAGAAGCGGTTATAGATTTGGATGATGATATTAAATCGATAATGTATTGCCCGACATACCAAAGCTGCGTACTCAAGATAATAAGTGTTACAGAAAAAAAGTTTAACAGGGATGTAAAGTTGGAAGATAACCGTGAAGCGGTTAAAGATGCGGTATCGGAAGAATACGCTGTCCAATATATCTATAACGGCGTGTCATATGAAAATAATATAGTATTCTTTAAGGATAATAATCCATATATCATAACGGATGATATAAAAAGTGATATGGATATATTGGTTGTAAAATATAAGCTCGTTTCATGCGGAGAAAAAATGAGTGACGAGATAAAAAGCGTATTTGATGTATATCCGGAATGTAACAGTCTTAGAGAAGAAAACCAGATAATACAGGAAGAAAAGAAAAATTTATTAATTGAGAACGAAAACGATAAAAGACATATAGATCTTTTAAAAGCACATAATGAAAAGATGAAACTCGAAGATTATCAGGTTGTGATGGAACTTCAGGCAAAGCTTGAAGCAGCAGAATCAGATATAGTGGCGTTGAAAAATTCAACCTCATGGAAAATAACTAAACCAATCAGACGCCTAAAAGGATACAAGGAGTAAATTCTATGGTACTAAACGAAAAGCCTAACAGACTTCTAATATTTTTCTTTTATGACAGAGCCGGCATAGTGGATGACTATATCCCATATATGCTTTCGGATATAAAGGAAAATGTAAGTGATATACTTGTGGTTTGTAATGGAGAACTTACAGATGAGGGAAAGATAAAATTTGAAAGATTTACAGATAATATCTTAAAACGTGAAAATGTGGGATTTGATGTCTGGGCATATAAGACCGCCATGGAAAGTGTAGGCTGGGAAAAACTCGGACTTTATGATGAAATCATACTTATGAATTTCACCATGATGGGACCGGTATATCCTTTTAGGGATATGTTTGATGCCATGGCACAAAAAGATCTTGATTTTTGGGGTATAACCCAGTTTTACAAGACTGATTTTGATCCATGGGGAGGTCAGCCTGACGGCTACATCCCTGACCATATACAGTCACATTTTATTGCGGTTAGAAAGGATATGATTAACTCGGATGAGTTCCATGATTATTGGGATAACATGCCGATGATTAACGGATATCTTGATTCGGTAATCAATCATGAAAGTAAATTTACCAAGTATTTTGAAAAAGCGGGCTTTAAATGGAAAGTATATGCTGACGCTGAAGATTTTAGGGATTATTCATTCCAACCTTGTGTAGGTATGGCAAAAAGGATGATAGATGAAAAGAAATGTCCTATATTTAAGCGTCGTTCATTTATGCAGGATTATGATACCATACTAAATGAGTCATGTGGTCAGGAAGCTTATGAATTATACAAGTATCTTGATGAAAAGACAGATTATGATATGAATCTTTTGTGGGATAATCTTCTCAGGCTGGAAAATCAGGCTGATTTAAAGAAAAATCTTCAATGGAACTATATATTATCTTCTGATACTATGAATGATAAGGATGCAGCAAAGGATAAGAAGATAGCACTTGTTATGCATATACATTTTATGGATTTAATCCCTGAGTGTGCAAGATATGCATCATCCATGCCGGATGGATGTGATATGTACCTTACTACAAATACTGAAGAAAAAAAGATTAAAATTGAGGAAGAGTTCTCAAAACTTCCACATGGAAAACTTGATGTAAGGGTTGTTCCAAACAGAGGAAGGGATGTAGGACCGTTTTTAGTAGAATTCAGACCTTATCTAAAGGACTATGATTATGTATGTCATGTACATGATAAAAAAGCAGGACAATCAAAGCCGGGTTCAATCGGGCTTTCGTTTGCATATAAGTGTTTTGAAAATGTATTGAAGTCCAAGGAATACGTAAGCAATATTCTTGATGTGTTTGAAAAAAATGAGCGTGCCGGATTACTCTCACCGCCTCCGCCAAATCATTCTGACTACTACTTTACACTTGGACTTGAGTGGGGAAGTAATTATGAAAACACAGCTAAGCTTGCAAAGGAACTTGGTATGGATGTGTCAATAAAGGCAGATAAGGAGCCTATAGCACCGCTTGGTTCGTTTTTCTGGGCAAGGGCGAAAGCTCTCTATCCGTTATTTGAAAAAGAGTGGACCTATGATGATTTCCCTGAGGAACCTGTGGCTGATGACGGAACCATACTTCATGCCATAGAAAGGATATATCCATTTTCAGCACAGAGTGCAGGATACTATCCGGGATGGATTCTTAGTGAAAGCGGAGCTGCCATGGAGATAACTAATCTTAACCATATGCTAAGACAGCTCAATAACATAATATTTTTTAGGGGAAATGATGCAGGCGGATATCTTGAGGTGTTAAATAATCTTCGTATATCATATGATTACGCCAATAAGGCCAAGATGTCAGAGATTGACCGCTTGTCACTCGGCAAACTATATATTGACAACGGAACGCAGGGATTTAGCGAGGATACCGCGTTGGACGCAGAAGTTGTTTGTGATGACGAGGATGAAAATATTTACACATGGAGTTTTGAATATCCTGATAATGAATGGATAAAAATGCTGAGATTTGATCCGTGTGACAATGGCAATATAACTGTTAAAAAATTACAATTTACAGTGGAAGATATAGGTGGTAGAATATTTTCGTATAATCTATACAATGTTAATTCAAACGGAATCAGACTTGATGACGGACTTGCATTTCTTATGGAAGATCCTCAGATTATCGTCAATTTAAAGCATAAGATAAGAGTGAAAACAGTTAAAGTTAGTGCGGCAGTGAATAAAATTAATAATGACGATCTGAGTGATATAATTAGTAAGGCAAATGCTTATACGCCTGAAAAGAAGAAGGGATTTTAGATGATAAAAAAGTATATTTCTCGTCTATTGGCTGTAATTATGCTCATTTCGGGTATAATTGTATGTCCTGTAGATGATATTAAGGCAGTTGAAACATCAGATCAAGGAACCACTGTCGGCATGGAATTTATTGAAGTAGACGAATTCTTTGATGTGGATGATGCCGATACTGATGACCTGCATGTAGTTGATTCGTATGCTATAGATATATATTCGACTGATTTTTATACATTTGATTATGATACCGCAACCGGTACGGATGCTGACGTATATGAGGAAGCAGAATACTATGTATATTCTTCAACAGCAGAGTCATACATAAGTACAAAAGATTTTTCCGTTTATGGTAATTCATATCTTAGAAATTATCTGACAGAAGATGAAAAGGCTTTTTATGACAGCCTTGATGATGCATGCAGGAAATATCTTACAACTACAATGGATGCAAATAAAAATGGGTATAGTACAGGTGGTGTTTCTAAGACAGCATACCTTATTGCAGAGGATGGCTTTGATTATTCCGCAATCGGAGCTGACAGGGCAAGTGAAATAATATCCATTTTTGTATATCAAAATCCACAGTATTACTTTATAAGCTATAAAACTTTAAAATCCTCGTCTGCCGGTAAATATTATCTTTTAAGTTATGAGGCTTTTGCTGACGGAATTTTGAGAGCTGATACTACTGAGCAGATGTTTACCAGGGTAGATGGCTGGGTAGATGATATAAAGACCCAGGAAACGGATTATGATAAAGAAAAAAAAGCAGATGATATAATCTGTGCCAATACAATATATAAGTTTGATACGGATACTCCATACAGCGAATTTGAGAGTGAGGGCTGGCTTGGGTACTGTCAAAGCGCATACAGTATGGTTATGCTTGGCAAAACAGTGTGTGCCGGTTATTCAAAGACTTTTGAGATGCTTATGAATGCAAGCGGTATACTAACCATAGGTATAACCAGTTCCGATCACGCATGGGATAAGATAAGGTTAAACGGTACATGGTATAATGTAGATGTAACTTGGAATGATGGTAATGGTACCAGGACTTCCAGTACAAGAAACTATCTCAACAAGACAGATAATTACTTTGTACGTACAGGACATTATCAGGAGAGCTTTTATGATGATATAGCTCCTTTAGCAAATAAGGAATTCGATGAGGAAGCGTATTACGCTTACTATAATTCTTCTTCCGGTGAAACAGGCACATCAACAGGTGAGTCTTCAACAGATGAACCTTCAACAGATGAACCTTCAACAGATACATATGCTTACATACCGATTACCGGGATAAGCGTAAAGCCGGATGATGATTTAGTTTTCAGATTATATGATAATTCATTGACTTATGCGGATATATCTGTAGACGTAACGCCGGATAATGCAACAAACAAAGATTATCATGTATATATAGGAGATGATTCCGTAGCATATTATAAAAACGGAACTATATATGCATATGGCGCAGGAGAAACAACAGTTACAGTAAAGAGTGTTGACGAGATAAATGGAGAACCTCTGTCGGTAACAAGAAAAATCGTTGTCTATGATAAGTATGACGCACCGGGAGCACCTTCCGTAGCGGGTACAACAGCTGCATCAGTTACACTTAATGCCATGGCAGGATGCGAGTATTCTCTTGATAAGGTAAACTGGCAAAGCCAGACTACGTTTACCGGACTCAATTACAGTACCAAATATACATTTTATGCAAGAAGGGCTGCTAACGGGTACTATATACAAAGTGACGCAGGAGGTGGAACGACAGTTAAAACTGATCCACTCAACAATGCAACAGTCACTTCCTCAGGCATATATGTAGTAAGTACAAGTCCGAGTGTAGTTGCAGGATGTGTTACTGAAAAATCCGATGATTCCGTTTCGCTTGAATACAGGTGGCTTGCATACAGCGAAAGCGATAACAGGTGGCTTGAAGTGAGTCCTTGGACCAAGGACAATGAGTGGATTAACTGGCAGCCTGAACAGTATGGTAACTATATTCTTCTTTGTTATGTAAGGGTTGTGGGAAACGAAGAAAATTCGCAGATTAGCGTTACAACCGGTGTAAGTGCGCATCCTTACATAAAAGGAAAATGCCAGATGCCATACTGGGGAGAGGATGGAGGATATCTTATAGGCGTTGAGTCCTATGATAATCCTAATCAGGAGTATAGCTACGAAATGCTTATACTTGATTGTACTTTGCTTGCCCAAAATCTTCCTGCTTGGACCTATACCACAGGAAAACAGAGCGTTTCATCAGGAAGTGCCATGTGGACAATATGGCAGCCGGAATACGGTTATTATTGGACGTTGTTCAGGGTATATGATAAAAACGGAACTCTTATAGATGAAGAGTGCTATGGATTTGCAAATGTGTATTAACATATATTACAAAAAAGAGTGAAAGGAAAAAGAACTAATGAAAACAAGAAACAGGATACTCGCGGTTTTACTATGCTTATGTATGGTATTTTCTTATGCAGGCTATACCCCGCTTGCGGCAGATACGGATGTTGATGATACATCAGTAGTCGATGCGGCACAGGTGGAAACGGATAGTCAGGCAGTACAGGAGCAGGATGGTAATGATATAAATATGGATTCCGATGTTGTGCCGGAGGACTTTATCGAGGAAACATCCTTCCATGGCTCGACGTCAACCGGAATAGAGTACCTTGTAATTGAAAATGATTATGTGGTGCCGGGGGATGAGCAGTATGTACTTGTCGGACTTATAGACAACACAGCACAGAGCATAATACTTAATTACAGGGATGTCTCCACAGGTATAAATTATCAGGTAAATGCATCTGCCATAGATAGCGAATATGCCTTGTTTTACATAGATACAATAACACTTTCTAATGGTATATATAATCTTCTGTCAATTGATTTGATAAATGAGGAAAATACAGAAACTATCGACTTTGCAAACGAGGGAATAAATGCTTCATTTGGTGTAAATATAACACCTGATACAACTCCTTACGGATGGCTTGTAGAAGAAAACGATGGTTCAAACTATGATACAGACGGTGTTATCGTCAATGATATAACAGCCGGTGATATAACAGTAGAAGATATTTCAAAGGCTATAAACGAAGGCGGTATAATACCTGAGGTTTCAGATGATTTTGAAGAGGGAACTATCGGAACAAAGGGTGGAGCTGAATTTATCGTAGTTCTTGATCCCGGCCACGGTGCAGGAGATACCGGAGCAACCAGAACTCACAATGGTGTTACATATATAGAAAGAGATCTTAATCTTAAGATAGCACTTGCATGTAAGGAAGAGTTGGAAAGACTGGGACTCACGGTTTATATGACCAGATATGACAACAATACCAAGCCGGGACTTAGTGAGCGTGCCCAGATAGCTAAAGATTATAATGCAGATATACTTGTTAGTATACACAATAATTCCCAGACAGCAGATACAGCAAGAGGTTCAGAGGTTTGGGTACCAAATTCAAGTCCTTATAATTATTATGCTTATGAGACAGGACAGGACCTTGGCAGCAGAATTTTAAATAACCTTGGAGCCCTCGGACTCAATAAGAGGGGAGTATTTACAAGATATGCAACTGATGGAGATACATATCCTACCGGAGATACATCAGATTATTATACAGTTATAAATGAGTCAAGAAGAAGAGGCATACCGGCTATGATAATTGAACATGCTTATGTCTCAAATGCGGCAGATGCAGCACAGTTCCTCGGTTCGGATGCTTCACTCAAAAACTTAGGAATAGCAGATGCAACAGCTATTTATAATTACTATATCAGCCTGCCTCTTGATTATGAAGATGGAAGCGCTGCAATAACATATGGTGATTATGGAAACGGTTCATATACACTTGTTGCAGATGGTGTTCCGGATGCATATAATGTTTCTTTCAATATAACAGCTGTAAAAAGCGGTAAGACAATTACTGTTGGTGCCATAAAGGGAGGAGACCGCTGGTTTGCGGATTTTAATGTCAATGATTTTGGAGTGACAGGTACATATAACATAGAAGCATATGTTAATAAAAAGAATTATAAAAGCTATAGGGTTGGTTCTACCAAGCTGACTGTTGGAGATGACACAAAAGAAGAGACGCCGACAGATGAGAATGCAGCAATCATAGCATTTAATGCTGATGGCGATAATTCAATCATTCTTATAGCTGCAAATGTTTCAAATGAGGGAAAATATTCAAAGTTATGGTTTAATATAACCGCGCCTGACGGACAGAGTATTGACTATGGTTCCATGCCTGTAGAAGGCGGATGGCTTGCACTCATGGCAGTGAAGGACTTTAAGCAAAGCGGTACATATACGGTTAAAGCATATAATGATTATAACAGTAATGCGAATTTTGTAGGACAGACAACATTTTACATAACACCTCCGACTGCTGAGTCAATTGGCATAGAAAATTTAAATAACAACAAGGGAACTTTTGACATAGTGGTAAGAGGAGTACAGTCCAATACGGGTGTAACGAGCCTTAGGATACCTGCGTTTACCAAGGGTGATTTAAGTGACCTTTACTGGTATACTGCAGAAAAAACAGAGGACGGAACCTATGTTGCACATGCCAGCATAAAAAATCATAACAACAATTACGGCGTATATGCCATGCAGGCATACATAACCACCGGAAACGGCATAGAAGTTGTGCCCGTAAGCAATTGTGTTGAGGTGGCCAAGCCTACACCGGCTGTATGGGCATATGACCTTGGTGATAACAATACATTTATAATGGGAACAGATAACCTTCCATATGGTGATGACATAGCGAGCGCAAAATTTGCCATCTGGAATGAGGGCTTAAGTGACCTTAGATGGTAT
>JAFUEG010000023.1 GCA_017464045.1 Lachnospiraceae bacterium | reverse complement strand
TATGCGGACACGCATCTGCCTAAAGCCAAGCTCCAAAAGCTTTTCCTCTGCCCTTTCCACCATACCGAGCTTTTCCTTTGTTATGGTTTCGCCATATACAAATCTTGATGCAAGGCACGCATAAGAAGGTTTGTCCCATGTAGGAAGATTAAGCTCCTTTGAAAGCTTACGTATATCCTCTTTAGTAAGCCCTGCATATCTTAACGGGCTTTTAATCTCAAGTTCAGCTACTGCCATAAGCCCTGGTCGATAATCTCCTTCATCATCCATGTTTGAACCCTCGGCAACATATTCTATGCCACGCTCGGAAGCGATATCCTTTATTTGGGAAAAAAGATTTTTCTTACATAAGTAGCATCTGTTTTTTGGGTTCTTGCAAAAGCCGGGAACCGAAAGCTCATCCGTCTCCAAAATAATCTGCTCTATACCTTCCGCATCACAAAAAGCCTTTGTCTCTTCAAGCTCCCTTGCCGGAAACGAGCAGGACTGTGCAGTTACCGCCACCGCCTTATCACCCAAAACAGTATGCGCTTCCTTTAACAAAAAGGTCGAATCAACCCCTGATGAAAATGCAACCAAAACACTTCCAAGCTCACGCAGGTATTCTTCTAATTTTTCTTTCTTTTTATATAATTCTTCCATAATTGTCCCTTTCATGCATCACTCTTCTATCAGTTTCTTTACCTCTTCGATACTGATATTTTTCTCCCTTGCTATGCGTGCCAAATCTTCGTATTCATATTTGCATCTTTTAACACCATAGCCGGATGATATTTTTTTTCTTACTTTGCCATAAGGAGTTTCCATAGACTCTATCCGACGATCCAACACATATCTCTTTGTCTCGGTCTCACGCACTCCGATAGTTGTTGTATATTTAAATATCAGTTCAATCATTTTCTCTTTGATTTCTTCTTTGCACATAACCCGTATAAGCGTACCCTGCCTTGATTTTTTCATACCGATCGGAATAGTATAAACCTCAAGTGCACCGCCATCAAACAGCCTTTCTGCCGCAAAGCTTATTTCCTCGGCAGTCATATCATCCACATTACAGGATAATTCAAGAACGGTATCCGTCTTATCATATGCTTCACCCATCATAGCCCTTACACAGTTAGCAGCCTCAAAATCCTTTTTACCCATTCCATATCCGATAGCTTGTGTTTTCATAACCGGCATCTCGCCAAAGCTGTCAGCAAAATATTTCAATAATGCAGCTCCGGTCGGAGTACAAAGCTCTCCGTTTATCTTACCGCCATAAATCGGTACATCCTTTAAGATATAAGCTGTAGCCGGTGCCGGTACCGGAAGTATGCCGTGTGCACACTTAACCTGACCACTTCCTACATGCACAGGTGATGCAACAATTCTTTCAGGCGCCAGCTCTTCCATAAGCATACATACCATCGTTACATCAGCAACTGCATCCATGGTTCCGACCTCATGAAAATGTATCTCAGTAACAGGTCTTCCATGCGCATGACTCTCTGCTTCAGCAATCAATCCATATACCGACAATACGTCCTTTTTCACTTTATCGGAAGCATTTAAACTATTAACAATATGCTCTATATCATGCATGCTTGCATGGTGATGATGACCATGATGGTGTTCATTCTCTTCATGTTCGTGATGATGTTCGTGCTCGTATTCTCCATGCTCGTGGTGATGATGTTCGTGTTCATGCTCGCCATGTTCATGATGGTGTTCGTGCATATTTTCATCTTCCTCGGCACCGTTCACCCTAACTGCGATATGTGTTCCGGTTATTCCACACTTCACCGAGCTTTCTTTTTCAACCACCACACCGGGTATCGAAAGAGCATTTATTTTATCTATAAATTTATCAGGTTCAGGCAGAAGTTCAATCAACGCTGCCGCAAGCATATCTCCCGCTGCCCCCATACTGCAATCCAAATATAAAGTTTTCATCGTAAACCTCCAAATTAAATTCGTTTAACATATCATCAGGGACTATTCTCTCTGACACATTATATACATCATCCACCTTGTAAGACAGTATATAAAAATGTGCTTAGCATGGCGTTAAGTAACACGTGCCATGCGAGTACATTTTTATATACTGTCGAAGCATGCAAAAATGTGTCAGAGAGAATCGTCCCTGATGACACCTTTGTTCACCTGTGGTTTATCATGCTTGCGAGATACCCTGCTCCAAATCCATTGTCGATGTTTACAACCGACACTCCGCTGGCACAGGAATTAAGCATGGATAAAAGTGCGGAGAGTCCTCCGAAGGATGCTCCATATCCGACACTTGTCGGTACTGCTATGACCGGGCAATCGCAAAGTCCCCCGACCACACTCGCCAAAGCGCCTTCCATACCGGCTATGGCAATCACAACGCTCGCATTCATAAGCTCCTCCTTATACGCAAGCAGCCTGTGTATTCCTGCGACACCGACATCATAGATTCTCGTCACTTCATTTCCAAGTGACTCGGCCGTAATGGCAGCCTCCTCCGCAACAGGTATGTCACTTGTGCCTGCAGTCGCAACAACAATCTTTCCTATACCGTCCGCCTTGGGAAATGTACCGTAGAATCCAATTCGCGCATCAGCATAATATGTTATCGGATAATTCTTTGATAAATCTTTTGCCTTATCAGGTTCAATCCTTGTTATCAGGATTTTATCCTGTCCGTTTTCCTTCATCACATCAATAATGCCGCTTATCTGCTCACAGGTTTTTCCGGCACCGTATATAACCTCAGGCACCCCCTGTCTTATCTTGCGGTGATTATCAACCTTTGCAAATTCAATATCCGTAAACGGTTCAACCTTCAACCTTAAAAGTGCATCATCAACCGATAGCATACCGTTTTTTACATCCTCAAGTATACGCTTAGTTTCATTTACCATATAATCATATACTCCTAACTTCTGACTAATTATAATCCGCTAAAAATTACTGTCTGTTTTTCATTATACAAAATCAAATTTATTATATAAATATACTCTCTTATTATAAAAGCGGTTTTGCATTTTGCAAACCGCTTTTTATAAAAATTTAGCTTTTATTTTTCATAAGAGAAGCTCTTACTACACCCTTCGGATCCTTAATGATAAGAATTATAAGCCAGATGATAAGTCCAAGTGCAACAACCGAAAGACCTAGAAATAAATCATTTAACATATCCGCAGGCTCCGGAGTAAAATACGCACTCTTTAATTCCATGAATTCCGCTATCGCATCCACCATCCACATAAGGGATGCACCCCAGTACATAAGTGCAAGAGTTCCAAGCTTCATCTCATTTTTCGGAGCATTTTTATACCACAAAATTGTTGAAATGATTGCGGCAAAAACTGTAGTAAGTAAAGTCATTTTATGCCTCCTCTAAACTGTCACCGGACTGTTCTTCCAAAGCATCCGACTTCTTTTCTATCGCAGAAGAAACTGCAACCATGCCAAGCCAAACTGCGGTAACAAGTCCCGCCATTCCTACACCTACTGTTGACATCTCATGTAGCATCTCGGCTGCATCAGTCGGATTACCCGCCGCCGTTAAAAATGGGAACCACGGAACAACCTCTCCATGCCACAGATGCTCGAACGCAAGAAGTCCCGAACCGCCCCAGAGAAGATTATTAAGCCATCCAAGCTTATGTGAAAACGGAATCTTATTTGAGGCTTCGACAGCTTCTGTACCCTTTGTATCCAAGCTGATTTCTAAGCTCTCACTTTTTGCTTCCTTTGATTTAACCACCTTAGTTGCAATTGTTGTAACTACTGCCTCAACAGCAGGAACGATAAAACATGCCATAAAATAACCCTCCTTAAAATAAATAAAAGGTATACGTTATCTCTTTTCTAAGAAAACATACACCTTCATAGCATACTATTTTTCAATATTTCAAAACACTTTAAAATACACATTCAATTTAATTTTAAGATGAAAGTATCGAATACATTCAATTTAATTTCAAAATGCAAATATCAAATACCTTCAACCAAATAAATTGAAGCATAATTTTAAAGTCTGCACTTCTGTGCATTATACCGGCTTCATACCGACACTGATATTATATAATAATATATTTCTTCAAGCAAGCTTTTATTTCTCTCGTGAATCAAATTACTCGCAAATCATTCACTAGCATAATCATATTTCACTCACGAAACAAGATTACTCACAATTGCGCTGTATCTATAAATCAGTAAATTTCTTTATCTCATCTATCGCCTGCTTTATAAGCTTTCCTGTCGAAAAATCATCTATTCCGACTATTATGTTGTCACAATGATTAAACGGAATCAGAATCCTCTTTGCACTACTCTGGGAAACAGCAAGAGCCATCTTAGGAGTAACCTCTCCCAAAAGTGCATCAGCTATAATAATCCCTATCGGACCGACAATTATATCCGCTTTACGGCATCCAACCATAACAGAGTTTTCTCCGGTTGCTGCCTCGTCCGCACCTGCCTTAAGCATAGCCGTTGTCGCAGTACTGTTAGTACCAACTGCCAGCACATATGCTCCTTCAATATTTTGTTTTATAGCTGTAACAAGCTGCTTTCCTACACCGCCACCCTGGGCATCAATAACAAGTATCGTCATATCATCTTCTCCATATCTTGATAATCAGGTTGATTTTTATTTCATAATGGTAACAATTTTCGTTTTTTGGCTTTTTGTTACCACCTATCCAGCAAATCTGTCCATCTTTACTTCAAATCAGGTAACAATTTTCGTTTTTTAGGCTTTTTGTTACCACCTATCCAGCAAATCTGTCCATCTTTACTTCAATTTTGGTAACATTTTTTGTTTTTTTGTTACCACCCATACCATAAATCCAACCTTTTTCACTTTAAATCTGGTAACATTTTTCTTTTTTTGAGCTTTTTGTTACCAACCATAACAAGAAATCATTATCAACCACTAAATAGTTTAACACCATAAAAAACAGAAAATAATAATTATATTAATTCAACCCATTTTACATATATTAATTCAAATAATTTTAAAATGAACCTTTATTAATCCGTACCTTTTTCACAAATCACAAGAAGTCCGTATTTGTTTCCTAATGGCTTTATATCCACTTTTGTAAACCCTGCGTTAATCCCAAGTTTCTTATACTCGTCTTCATCAAACTTCTTAAACCCGCTTTTAGTGTAAAACACCTTATCAAGATTTTCCTTTGTCAGACTTGCATTATAAAACACTCCACCCGGTTTCAGCACACGAAATATCTCAGACATTCCTTTATCGGTCTGATTCCAAAAATATATCGTATTCATTGTTGTTACGACATCAAACGATTCATCTTCATAATCCATCGAACAACAGTCCCCTATTCCAAATCTTATATATCCATCCTCAACATATTTGCGGTTATTGTTCGTCGCTGCATTTACCATATCTTCAGAAATGTCTATCCCTTCAATCTTGCACTTTCCCTTTTTCATTATCAGCTTCTCAAGATATCCATTTCCGAAACCTATATCCAGAATCCGGAGATTATCCCTGATATTAAGTTCACTTACAATGCCTTTATACATAACATTGTTAGCACGGTTCATTGACCGTGTCATAATCCTTCCGATTACACCCCTCGGATTTCCACACTGACTCGCTATGTATTCACCGATTTTCATCCTTTTGCTTTCCTCCACACTTCTATTTACCCGGCAAATCAATTTACCAAATTAGTTTAACGCTATTATAAAGATAATACAATAATAATATAAAACAAAATAATAAAATACAAATCAAAACTCAAGTCAAATATACAATCCGACATTAAATGCAAGATTGTTTGGATTGACTAACCGCATATTCAAATGTTAAATTAAAATCCCATGAGGGAGTAGCAGGCACATTTATAATGTGCAGTAAGTCAACATACTGATTATTATAATCTGGCTTACTTTAATTTGCGAGACTCATGTATGACGTTAGTTATGCATGAATTCCCTTCATTTATAGAATTTTCAGGTATAGCTTACGGCTATACCTTTTTTTATGCGTTAAGCCGCCAAAAGGAATATGCCAGCTAAAGCTGACCGGCAGCTCGCGCATGAGTAGGGTGCGATTACATCTTCCCTACTCGATTTGACTCAAAGATATAATTTAAAAAACAGGAGAAAAACAATGTTAGAATTCGCTTTTATCGCAAACAGTATATTGCTCGGAATAGGTCTTGCCATGGATGCATTTTCTGTTTCCGTTGCAAACGGACTAAATGATGCAAATATGAAAAAATCCGGCAAGATTAAAATAGCCGGAACCTTTGCATTTTTCCAGTTTATTATGCCTCTCATAGGCTGGTATCTTGTAACAAGGATTGCAGAAAAATTTCAAAAGTTTCAAAAGTTCATACCCTGGATAGCTTTATTCTTACTTTTATTTATAGGCATTGATATGATTATTGAAGGTATCAAGGACTCTGAAGAAAACAAAGACAATACAAAGTTTCCGAAAGGAGAACATAGTTTATCCTCTGATAAAGCAAAAAACAAATCTGAAAAATCATCCGATTCAGCACAAAAAAAAGAGGCATTAACCCTTGGTTTTATGACACTTATGCTTCAGGGGATTGCAACCTCTATAGATGCTTTATCAGTCGGTTTTACCATATCTGATTACGGATTTAAACCGGCATTATTATGCTCTCTTATAATAGCTGTCGTAACATTTATAATCTGTATAATAGGAATTCGCATAGGTATACATTTTGGAACAAAGCTTTCCAAAAAAGCTGCTATACTCGGCGGTTCCATTCTTATATTTATAGGTCTTGAAATATTTATAAAGGGTATATTTTTATAATTTCAGAATTAATGGTTTATTATTTATTTTTTCAAATCATAAAGAGAAGTATTAGTGCAAATTATCAAAGTCAAATTTTAACTGTTCGTACTCTTCTTTCTTTTCCTGTTCGAAACGCTCGTCTTTCTTCTTCTGTCTAGCATGCTCGTCTTTCTTCTTCTGTCCAACGAACTCCTCTTTCTTCTCCTGACCAACGTACCCTTCCATCTCTTTGTCAATCCATTTCATTATGACATCAACCACATACTGCTTTTCCTGATCGGTCAATTTCTTACCCGGC
The DNA here is from genome assembly GCA_017464045.1 of Lachnospiraceae bacterium. The sequence continues at coordinate 1,615 of JAFUEG010000023.1, read as the reverse complement.
TTGATATGATGCCACTTCTCAAGACATCCTCTGCAGCAGCAGGCTGTGGCGTGCTGTGCTATAAACACAGGATGACCTTTCGTTGGAGTTTGCTTTCCGTCATTTGCAATAAAAGCAGCGGCGATTTTTTTATCGATCAAATCCTCCGCATGCTCCCTTATGGTCTCTATCCCCTTATCAGTCACATACTGCTTATCCTTATCTTTTAAATGAAATCTGCTTCTGAACTTCGACCTTGAAAGTCTTTCAAACAAATCCTCATACATAATCTAATTCCTCTAAAAGTGTGTCTTGGGGCAAGTGTTACATATGATATTCAAGATGGTAGGGCATATTAACAGACACTTTATCACAACTTATTTCTTCAATCTGGCTATAAACTGAAGTTTTTTGCCCTTTTCTGTTAGCCATTATTCACTTATTTTTTCTTTTATTTCTTCAATCCGGCTATAAATTGATGCATTTTGCCCTTTTCTGTTAGCCAGCATCCGCTTTTTTTAGACATATCTATAATACCAATGTCACACTATCCATGTCATGTCCCATATCACATCTGTCCCCATGACATACCTGCCTATGTCACAACAATCTATATCGCAATAACCCTTATCACACTTTAGTGTAAAAAAAGCTCCGTGCTGAAATATCTTTCTCCGGTGTCCGGAAGTATTGTCACAACTCTCTTGCCTTTACCTAAGATCTTTGCCATACGTAGTGCAACACATACATTTGTTCCGCTTGAGATGCCACAAAGTATACCTTCTTTTTTCGTAAGCTCTTTAGTTGTGTTAATAGCTTCCTCATCGGTAACTATTTCAAGCTGAGAGATAATTTCCTGATTAAGTATCGGTGGTATAAGACCATCGCCTATACCCATTTGAAGATGTGAGCCTATGGAACCTCCTGAAAGTATGGCTGCATTTTCAGGCTCTGCTGCCCATATGAGAGTATCAGGATTTGCTTCCTTAAGAACCTTACCTATACCGGTAATAGTTCCGCCGGTACCTATACCGGAGCAAAAGCCATCAATCCTTCCTTCTACCTGAGCAAGAATTTCCCTGCCTGTATTTTCAAGATGTGCATTTACATTTTCATAGTTAGAAAACTGGTCGGGTACAAACACCTTCGGATCCTCATCACGCATTTTCTTTGCAAGCTTTATACATTCATCTATGCACTCGCCGATATTGTCATCATCATGTACCAATATAAGCTCGGCACCGTACTGCTTTGTCAAAAGTCTTCTTTCCTCGCTTACGGAATCCGGCATAATAATTATAACCTTATAACCCTTAACCGCACCCACAAGTGAAAGTCCTATGCCCTGGTTTCCGCTGGTAGGCTCAACAATAATTGAATCAGGCTTGAGCATTCCCTTTTTTTCTGCCGCCTCAATCATCTTAAGCGCAGTTCTTGTCTTTATAGAACCACCCACATTTAGTCCCTCATACTTTACAAGAACCTCGGCATCATCCGGTCCGGTCATGTGATTTAATCTTATAAGCGGAGTATTTCCCACCGCCTCCAATACCGTATTATAAATCATAACATTTCTCATCTTTCTAATATTATATATGACTTCATATTAATTCATACTTATAAAGTCGGAATTAAT
>JAFUEG010000003.1 GCA_017464045.1 Lachnospiraceae bacterium | reverse complement strand
TTTTTTAATTCATTTATACAATTTGTACTTTTATCGTAATGATTAATCATTATATTATACTCCAAATTTATATTAATTTTTTGATTAGTCGACATAAAGTTTTTACGGAAAACTTATTTATATTATTCTATTATTTTTTTTTCTTTTAAAACATTTAACATATAATCAAGACACTTTTCATCAGTATCATAAAAGTCCTTATCAACCCATGTGACCTCTTTTTCACGTCTAAACCATGTAAGCTGCCTTTTAGCAAAATGTCTGGTATCACGCTTTAATACGTAAACAGCATCTTCAAGACTCATCTCTCCTTTTAGATATGAATATATTTCCTTATATCCAAGTCCCTGCATGGAAACCATATCAGATGTAAGATTATACTTATTTACAAGATTGGAAACCTCATTAACAAGACCCTGATTCATCATAATATCAACTCTTTTTTCAATTCTTTGATAAAGTTTTGTTCTGTCACAATTAAGAACAAAATAAGCAAAATTATACGGAGAGCTTTTTGCGCGCTCCACCTCATTATGCTCTGATATTTTCTCTCCTGTCTGATGATAATATTCAAGTGCTCTGATTACTTTTTTTGAATTATTAAAATGTATATTCCGGGCTGATTTTTCATCAATTTCCTTTAGCATATCATGCAGATATACGGCTCCCTTTTCCTCCAAAAGCTTTTCTAAAAAGTTTCTGTAACCATCATCTTCATTTTCCTTAAAGTCAATATCATATAAAACTGCCTGAATATAAAAACCGGTTCCACCTGTTATAATTGGAACCTTACCTTTTTTTCTTATGTCTGCTATTGCACAATTAGCAAATTTTTTAAATGTAACAACATTGAAATCCTCATAAGGGTAAAGGACATCAATTAAATGATGTCCCACTCCATCCATCTCTTCTGTTGTGATTTTTGCCGAGCCTATATTCATGTCTTTATAAACCTGAATCGAATCAGCAGAAATAATCTCTCCATCCACAGCTTTAGCAAGCTTAATTGATAAATCTGTCTTTCCAACCGCTGTAGGGCCTGTTAATATTATCAGATTGTCATTCATAATTTCTCCCATAGGGCAGTCATAATTATCCAATGTGAAAAGGTGCCTGTCCCCCTGTCACATATTAATAATCGTGTTATATTTTACAAGTATTTTACAACCTCGTCAATAATAGGCTTCATGTGTTCATCATCGAGACCAAAATCCATTTCTTTAAAACTCCATGCTGCGCGTCCAATACCATATTTTACAAAAACTGAATTTATATCCTTGTACCACTTTAATGTACTTTCTGTATCAGCAAGATTAATCACTCCGTATTCACCGCAGTAAAGAGCAACATCTCTTTCTTCAGCTATCTTAATTGCTTCGGAAAACAATTCTTCAAATAAAGAAACATCTGCATTTTCTGTTTTTAAAAACTCATATATTGATAAACTGCTTTTTGCAATTTTAGCATGGTCTTTTTTATAGTTCTCAATTGTGTTCGGATATGTGGTTCTTAAATCTGAAGGCATATCCGGTATCCAATAAGCACCCTGATGTGTAAATATGAGTGGCTCATAGCAGTGAAAATTATATATTATTTTATCGTCATAAGGCATAGCTATATCTTTTATTGATTCTATACTGTTATTCCAGTATCCGCCTACAAGAATGTATACATCAGGACATATAGCTCTTATACGCTTGATACAGGTATTCGAAATTTCATTCCATTTATCACAATAAGCCTTGTCTGTAACCTCATTTAAAAGTTCAAACGCTACGCTATCATGGTATTTACCAAAGTTTTCTGTTAGCATCTCCCAAAGTTTATATAAGTGTTCCTGTAACTCCTCACTTTCAAAAAATCCTTCTTCATTTTCTCCGTTATCAAACGAAAAACCTAAGGTCTTGTGTACATCAAGAATCATATTGAGACTATATTTATTGCATAAATCTATAGCATTTTGAATATATGAAATACCAGTATCAAGATAGTTTCCATCTTCATCTTCAACTAAATTATAATCAATAGGAATTCTTACATGATCCAGTCCCCATTCCGAAACCTTTTTAAAATCTTTCTCAGTTATAAAATTATCAAATCTATCCTTTGAATAATCACACTGTGAAAACCATCCACCAAAGCTTACGCCTTTTTCATAACCTGCAAATTTTTTCATAGAAAACCTCCGTAATTTACTATTTTAATATTTGATAAGTCAAATTATAATACAATAACAACAGAATATATATCGTAATTTTTACTTTTAGACAATTCTCTTGAACTTCTTGTCAAGCTCTGTCTGAGACATGGATATAATAGTAGGTCTTCCATGAGGACAGGTATATGGATTTTCAAGATTAAGAAGCTCATCAATTAATGCATCCGCTTCCTGAAAGGTTATGGTTGTATTACCTTTTATAGCAGCTTTACATGCCATAGTAGCAAGCTTACTGACAAAAACATCATTGGACATATATCCTGCATTATTGATGAGTGAGCCTACAAACTCCATAAACATCTCTCTTCCATGAAGTCCGAAAAGATTTGAAGGAACAGCATTTATCTTAAATTCATTTCCACCAAATTCAACTATATCATATCCTATTTTCATAAACAAATCATAATTATCGAGTATAGCCTGTCTTTCAGCGTATGTAACGGTTATAACCATAGGCGGCATAAGCTGCTGCGATAAAACCTGCTTGGTATTAAGATTATGTATTAGTCTTTCATAATTGACCTTCTCATGTGCTGCATGCTGATCCATTATATAAAGCTTATCTTCATATTCCATAAGCCAGTAAGTACCAAACACCTGACCGATAAGTCTATGCTTTTCCCTGGCCTGTTTACTTAAAAAATCATCATTTTCAAATGCCATTTGCTCCGGCCTTTTAGGCATTTTATTACTGTCATATGTTTCAAAAGCCTTAGCACGTTTTTCATCAGCCTGAATATCTTCCATAGCTTTTGAAAAAATATCCCCTCGCTCAGATTTAGCTTGTCCGGCAGCCTGATAAGACACACCCTTATCATTTAACATATTATATATAGGTTCATCCGGCTCAGCTTCCTTCAAGGAATTTAATATATTATATGATGGCCCATAATTCTTAACCTTATCAACAGGTGATGGTTTAATAGTATCAGAAACAGCACCTGATTCTTCATTGGCTGATTTATAATCTGCTTTTTTATCGCTTTCATAAATAACCTTGTTTTTTTCATCATCAGCCTTTATATCGGAATTAGAAAAGTTCTTGTATGCATTGGAAGCATTGGTCACCTTATTCTGACTTTCAAAATATGTACGTTTTTCTTCAAAAGGTTCAGCCGGTTTTGGAGCGTTTTTATCAATATCAGTCCCTGCGCCAAGCACCTTGTCACGTTTCTTTTCATTCTCATTATAATTTGCATTCGGAATCAAATCCGTCTGCAAAAGGGCTTCACGGACTGATTTTGTTATAACTTCAAAAAGCTCTCGTTCATTGTCATACTTAAATTCCATTTTTGTCGGATGAACATTTACATCAATCTTGTCCTTTGGAAGCTCGATGTAGATAACCGTAAACGGGAATCTGTGCTGCATGACAAAGGTTTTATAGCCTTCTTCTATAGCACGATTTATAATATTACTCTTTATATATCTGTTATTAATAAAATAATTTTCAAAGCCTCTGTTTCCACGAGAAATAAACGGTTTTCCAACATAACCCCTTACTTTGATATTTTCTCCGTCATACTCTATCGGCATAAGATTATTGCTTATATCACGTCCGAAAAGCTGATAAATATTATCCTTAATATTTCCATTTCCCGATGTGGAGATGTTAGTTTTGCCGTTAGTTATAAACTTAAAGGATATTTCAGGATGGCTGAGAGCAAGCTTTAATACCAGATCATTAATATATGAACCCTCAGTCATAGCTGTTTTCAAAAATTTTTTTCTGGCAGGTGTATTAAAAAACAGATTTCTGACAACTATCGTTGTACCATCCGGGACACCTACCTCCTTATATTCAACCTCTACTCCACCGTGGATAACATATTTAATTCCCGTTAGAGAATCGGAAGTCTTGGTAATCATCTCTGTCTGTGCAACCGCAGCTATAGTCGATAAAGCCTCTCCTCTGAAACCAAGAGATGAAATACGCGATAAATCATCCTCATTTTCAATTTTGCTGGTTGCATGTCTCATATAGGCGGTTCTTACCTCTTCTTTAGGTATACCACAGCCATTGTCAGTTACCCTTATAAACGAAGTACCGCCATCCTTAATCTCAACCGTAATATCTTTTGCACCGGCATCAATGGAATTTTCCAAAAGCTCCTTTACCACAGATGAAGGTCGTTCAATAACCTCACCTGCAGCAATCTTATCTACTACATTTTTGTCAAGAAGTCTAATCATGATAAAATTTTCCTTTCATCGAACCCGTAAACAGTCACTTCATAATAATTTAAGCCTTGTTTTTTGGTTCAGGTATTTATTTTATCCCCGCAATTTTTTCTGTAAATCCTGTAGACAAAGCATGGCATTTATAGGCGTTAAATTATTCAAATCCATAGCTTTAATCTCATCAATAACTTCTGCTTCGGCATTAACACTAAAAAGTGACATCTGCTCGTAAGCTTCATTTTTTGACTTGTTTTTAAGATTATCATAGCTTCCCTCTACATCTATATTTTTAACCTGATTGGCTATATCCGAAGCTATGAGCTGATTACATATTTCTCCTGCACGCTTAAGAACCATATCCGGTACTCCGGCAAGTCTTGCAACCTGAATACCGTAGCTTCTGTCAGCACCGCCCTTTATGATTTTACGCAAGAATACTATATCATCACCCTTTTCCTTAATAGCTATACAATAATTATTTACAGACGAAAGCTTGCCCTCAAGTTCAGTAAGTTCATGATAATGTGTCGCAAATAAGGTTTTAGCACCGAGAAGCTCCGTGTTGGCTATATATTCAACTACAGCCCAGGCTATGCTTAACCCGTCAAAGGTTGATGTTCCACGCCCTATCTCATCAAGAATAAGCAAGCTGTCCTTAGTAGAATTTC
>JAFUEG010000022.1 GCA_017464045.1 Lachnospiraceae bacterium | reverse complement strand
CACACCAGATACGGTGCGCTTGGTACTATGGCTATAGGAGAAGGCGGCGGCGAGCTTGCAAAACAGCTTTTAAAGAGAACCTATGACGTAGCTAAGCCTGGGGTTGTTGCCATATACCTTGATGGTGAGGTTGCGAAGGGAGTAGGTCCTCAGGACGTTGCACTTGCAATTATCGGAGCTACATTTAATTCCGGATATGTTAAAAATAAGGTTATGGAATTTGTCGGACCGGGCGTTGATAAGCTTTCTGCTGATTTCAGAATTGGTGTTGATGTAATGACAACAGAGACCACATGTCTTTCTTCGATATGGAAGACGGATGATGAGATTAAGAAATGGTATGAAACTCATTACAGACCGGAAGGCTATAAGGAACTTGCTCCGGGTGAGGTTGCATACTATGCCGGAGTGGTATATGTCGATCTTTCCAAGATTAAACCGATGATTGCCATGCCATTCCATCCAAGCAATGTTTATACTATAGAAGAATTAAAAGCTAATCTTATGGATATACTTGATGATGTGGAAAAGAAGGCACTTGTTTCACTTGACGGCAAGGTTGATTTCACATTGAAAGATAAGGTTGTTGACGGAAAGCTTTATGTTGAACAGGGAATCATAGCAGGCTGTGCCGGCGGCGGATTTGAAAATATCTGTCAGGCAGCTGATATTATAAGAGGCAAATACATAGGTGCGGATGAATTCAGTTTATCCGTTTATCCTGCATCAACTCCGATATATATGGAACTTGCTAAAAACGGTGTGCTTGCAGATCTTATTCAGACAGGCGCAATTGTAAAAACAGCATTTTGCGGTCCATGCTTCGGTGCGGGAGATACACCTGCCAACAATGCATTTAGTATCAGACATTCAACAAGAAACTTCCCTAACAGAGAAGGGTCCAAGATTCAGAATGGTCAGATATCCTCAGTTGCACTTATGGACGCACGTTCAATAGCTGCAACCGCTGCCAATAAGGGTTATCTTACGGCAGCAACCGAAATGGATGTAGAATACAAGGGACAGACATATTTCTTTGACAGAACCATATACGATAACAGAGTATATAACGGTGTCGGAAAGGCTGATCCTTCCGTAGAGATAAAATTTGGTCCGAATATCAAGGACTGGCCGGAAATGATAGCATTAACTCCAAATCTTATGCTTAAGGTTTGCTCGGTTATAAATGACCCGGTTACAACAACCGATGAGCTTATTCCTTCAGGTGAGACCTCATCCTACAGATCAAATCCTCTTGGACTTGCTGAGTTTACACTTTCAAGAAAAGATCCTGAGTATGTAGGAAGAGCAAAGGCTGTTCAAAAGGTTGAAAGAGTTCGTGAAGCAGGAGAATGTATGGGCGCTGCAGATCCTTCTCTTAAGGAGGCTATGCATAAGGTTAAGGAAACCTTCCCTGATGCATGTCATGACAATACCGGAGTCGGAAGTACAATCTTTGCGGTTAAGCCGGGTGACGGTTCTGCAAGAGAACAGGCTGCCTCCTGCCAGAAGGTGCTTGGCGGATGGGCCAATATTGCGAAAGAATATGCTACAAAGAGATATCGTTCAAATCTTATCAACTGGGGTATGCTTCCGTTTGTAATGGAGGAGGACTACAAGTTTGATATAGATGATTATATATTTGTTCCTGATATAGTTAAGGCTATAAAGGATAAGTCGGATGTTATAAAGGCTTATGTTGTAAATAAAGATATGCATGAGCTTAAGCTTACACTTGGCGATCTTACGGATGATGAAAGAGATATTATCATGGCAGGATGCCTTATAAATTATTACAAAGAAAATTAATGCATGTTGGAATTTGATTATTTATAATTCAAATGTTAGTTTTATATGCGGATTTTATTTGAGTAATTGATTATAGAGTGTTTTTGAAATTAATTATAAGATGAAATGAGGTGGATATTATGACGTGGATGGTAATTTGGCTGATAGCCACAGCTGTACTTGTTGTTATGGAGATTATCTCTCTTGGACTTACGACTATCTGGTTTGCCGGAGGTGCACTTGTTGCAGCGTTATTTGCATTTCTTAATTTTCATTGGATGGTTCAGATACTTATTTTCGCTATAGTATCACTTTTACTTTTGGTTTTTACGAGACCTGTTGCTGTAAAGCATCTTATGAAGGAACCTGAAAAAACCAATGTTGAAAGTCTTATAGGTAAGATTGGTTATGTTACAAAAACAATAAACAATCTTAAGGCTGAGGGTGAGGTTAAGCTTAATGGCATGGAATGGACAGCACGTTCAAAGGATGATTCTGTTATTGAAAAGGATGAAAAGGTGGTTGTAGATTCCATTAGCGGAGTTAAGTTGATAGTAACTAAAATTAGCGATATGGCAGGAAATGAAGGTGATGATGCAGCACAAAAGATGTAATATATTTTATATATTAATAAAATAATTATGCAAGCAATTAATTTTTAATTAAGGAGGATTTTTTATGGGAGTTAGTTTATTATCAGGCCTTTCAGGCGGACAGTGGTTTGGACTTTTTTTAGTATTTATTGTTGTCGTAATAGTCGCAAGTTCTATAAGAATTGTTCCACAGGCATATGCATACGTTATGGAAAGACTGGGAACTTATCAGTCAACCTGGGGAGTTGGTTTTCACATGAAACTGCCTATCTTTGACAAGGTGGCACACAGGGTTTCTTTAAAGGAGCAGGTTGTAGACTTTGCACCTCAGCCGGTTATCACAAAGGATAATGTAACAATGAGAATTGATACGGTTGTATTTTTCCAGATAACTGATCCTAAGCTTTTTGCTTACGGTGTTGAGAACCCTATTATGGCAATTGAAAACCTTACAGCAACAACACTTAGAAATATAATAGGTGATCTTGAACTTGATCAGACACTTACTTCAAGAGAGACAATCAATACAAAGATGAGAGCTACACTTGATGAAGCAACGGATCCTTGGGGCATCAAGGTGAACAGAGTAGAGCTTAAAAATATTATCCCTCCTGCGGCTATTCAGGATGCGATGGAAAAGCAGATGAAGGCAGAGAGAGAACGTCGTGAGCAGATTCTTATAGCTGAGGGTGAGAAAAAGTCAGCTATTCTTCGTGCAGAAGCAACTAAGGAAGCTACAATTAAAAGAGCAGAAGGTGAGGCTCAGGCTATACTTGCAGTTCAAAAAGCAAATGCTGATGGTATCAGATATCTTAATGAAGCTGCACCTGAGAAGGCTGTTCTTACATTAAAAAGCTTGGAAGCTTTTGAGAAGGCGGCAGACGGAAAGTCCAACAAGCTTATTATACCTTCTGAGATAGCAAGCATAGCAGGTCTTGCTTCATCTATTACAGAGATAGTAAAGGATACTAAAGAGTAAGTATAGAAAGGCGGTTTATTATGGGACTTCCTGAACTGCAAAATGAGGCTATAAAGCAGCTTGCTGATTATAGTGAAAAAATCATACCGGCAACAGAGACTGTTATTAAAGAGTTAAGAGGAAAAAGACAGGACGATACGGATGAGCTTTTCGGACTTGTTATCCAGGGTATTAACTGGGAAATTGAAATCTTTAATAATTGCGAGAAGATTATCAATAAAAATGAAGAACTTGTAGACAAATCAAAGATGGCACAGGCAGTAACAAGGCTTGGAAAGGTTCTTCAAGAGAAGGATGATATCAAGATAGCTGCCTGTCTTGAGGTAGATTTCCTCCCGTTCTTAAGAAGCATGAAAAAAGCCTCATCATAGTTACATTCGTGATTGAAAGTGTGTCAGGGTGTGAGCCTTGTAACATTGTATGAGTATAACAGACTGTATGAAAAATGTGCAAAGCATGGCGTTAAGTAACACGTGCCATGCGTGCACATTTTTTTATGCAGCGGAAGTTTATACAATATATTGACAAGGATCACTCCTCATGACACACTTTCTATTTTTTCGCGTTTTTTTGTAAGAATTTACCATTTAAAATAAAAAAGTTGAAGATTTCTTATAAAAATTATACAAAAAGGTATTCCACTTTTTGGATATTAATGGTATAATACATTTATATTATGCTAAAAGGGGTGACATTATGATTAAGAAAGAAATGATAGCAATGCTTTTGGCTGGTGGACAAGGTAGCCGACTTGGTGTTCTTACCTCAAAGCTTGCTAAACCTGCGGTTGCATTTGGCGGAAAATATAAGATAATTGACTTTCCACTGAGTAACTGTATTAATTCCGGTATTGATACTGTCGGCGTATTAACACAGTATAGACCGCTTAGACTTAATCAACACATAGGTATAGGTATGCCATGGGATTTGGATAGAAATATTGGTGGTGTTACAGTTCTTCCACCTTATGAGAAAAGCACTAACAGCCAGTGGTATACAGGAACGGCTAATGCTATATATCAGAACATTGAGTATATAGATTATTACAATCCTGATTATGTTTTGATTTTATCAGGTGATCACATCTATAAGATGGATTACGAGGTTATGCTTGATTTCCATAAAACAAGCAAGGCTGATATTACTCTTGCTACATATCAGGTTCCTATGGAGGAGGCAAGCAGGTTCGGTGTTGTTATAACAGATGAATCAGGCTGCATACAGGAATTTGAGGAAAAGCCGGAGAAACCAAGAAGCAATAAAGCATCTATGGGTATTTACATCTTCAACTGGAAACTTCTTAAGGAAGCACTTACAGTTATGAAGGATCAGCCGGAATGTGATTTCGGTAAGCATATCATTCCTTATTGTCATGAGAAGGGCAGTAAGATTTGCGCTTACGAGTACAAGGGTTACTGGAAGGATGTAGGAACACTCGGCTCATATTGGGAAGCCAATATGGAGCTCGTTGATATCATTCCTGAGTTCAATCTTTATGAAGAATTCTGGAGAATCTATACCAAGAGTGATATTCTTCCGCCACAGTATATTGCACCTGAAAGCTCAATTACCAAGAGTATAGTCGGTGAAGGTACAGAAGTTTACGGAACTATAGACAGTTCGGTTATCGGTTCCGGCGTTTCCATAGGTAAGGGTGCAGTAGTTAAAAACTCCATTATTATGAATGGAGCGGTAATTGGAGACGGAGCAGTTATAGATAAGGCTATAATTGCAGAAGGTGTAGAGATTGGTGCTAATTCTGAACTCGGTGTGGGTGAAGAAGTACCTAATGAGTTTGCACCTCATATCTATTCATTCGGACTTGTAACTATCGGTGAAAATTCAGTTATTCCTGCTAATGTTAAGATTGGTAAGAATGTTGCAATTTTCGGTGAGACAACAATTGATGAATATCCGGACGGCTTGCTTAAGAGTGGTTCGAGCATAATAAAGGTAGGTGAATAGAATGAGAGCGATAGGTATTATTTTAGCCGGTGGCGGCAGCAGCAGAATGGGAGATATGTCATCTAAGAGAGCTGTAGCGGCTATGCCGATTGTAGGAAGCTACAGGGCAATAGATTTCACACTTTCCAACATGACTAATTCACACATACAGAAGGTTGCAGTATTTACACAGTATAATTCACGTTCTTTAAATGAACACCTTAACTCATCAAAGTGGTGGGATTTCGGTAGAAAACAGGGCGGCTTATATCTGTTTACTCCAACCATCACAGCAACAAACAGTTATTGGTACAGAGGAACTGCTGATGCATTGTATCAGAATATTAATTTCCTTAAATCAGCTCATGAGCCTTATGTTGTTATAGCATCAGGTGATGGTATTTATAAGCTTGATTATAATAAGGTTCTTGAGGATCACATCGCAACAGGTGCTGATATTACTATTGTTTGTAAAGATATTCCTGCAGGTGAAGATGATATCAACAGATTT
>JAFUEG010000021.1 GCA_017464045.1 Lachnospiraceae bacterium | reverse complement strand
ATTGTTTTTAATAACTTTGTTATTGATTTATATAAAAATTCAAATAAATATAAAGATTTTTTAAAAATAGAACCAGATTGGAAAACCCTTGATCAAAAATCAATTAGTTTGATTGTTTCCAGCATGTATCATCTTGCTAGAAAAACTGAATGGAAAATGAAAGTATATTCATGGATGTTAGACGAAAAATTTATTCTTAAAGAGCCCTATTTTGCTTTAAATGCTAAAGGTATGTTGAAGGTTATTCTATTACAAGAAAGTCCAAAAGACTTCAGAAGAAATAATATTTATGTAAGCGCTAATGTTTTAGAAAAGGTTTAGTTGACTAATGCAGCTGATAATGATATTTATAAAGAAATGAACGTGATTTTTTAGAGAGGAGATATAAAGATGCTTGATTGTAAAGAAAGAGTGGAGCCTTATTTTAGAAATATGGCTAAATATGAAAATGATTTAGTAATTCATGTTAGATTTCTTGATAAAATCTTTCATGCTGCTATGGATGATTATGATGTCGAAGAAAAGACATGGGTCTTAAATGAGTTATTATCATATGCGAATTCTGAGAAAGAATTGCAATATAAGTTATTGGATTTATGTTACGCTTATAGAATCAATAAGATTTTAGGTACTAATATCGATGTTCCTGTTATTTTTAGTGAAGATACTATTATAGCGAGCATTTGTAGTGATGACTTAGTAATTCCGGATTCAATGATGAATTACCTTAAGAGTAGACCTGAATTAACTACTTTAAAGCTTAAAGAAGTCCTTGAATCAGATAAAGAATTACTTGAGTTATATAATGTACAAATTTCAAAGGATCATTTTATTTACAGAGGATAGTAAGGAGGCGGTATTATGATTTACAACAGCAGAATTTATGATTTGATTAATAATGATAGAGTGGATAAGGACGAATTAGATGCGTTGATAAAACAGTTTACTTCATACGGTCCTATATCCGGAAAAAATAAGGATGAAGCATATGAAGCCTTATTGGGGATAAATAAAATTTGCGAAAAGCATAATATGCCTTTGGTTTACGTGGATGATGGCACGGTCATAGAGAAAGACCTTGCACATCGTTTGATTGACAACTTGAAAAGAGACGAGTATGGTAAGAACCTATAAATAACTAATTCATATTTTTCATAAGGTTTTGCAATCCATAACATCGTTTAATGTAAAAATAACCCAAGACCATTTCTTTTACATAGGATAATTAGTATTGACATATTTTAAAATATTAGATATTATACAAAAAAGGAATTCGATTCCGAAAATGTATAAAATGGAGAAGCTTATGTATATTAAAAGAAATATAGAAGAAAGAGTCAGATATTTATCTAAACATTTTCCTATTGTGTTGGTATGTGGTGCCAGACAAGTGGGTAAAACAACGTTGTTAAAAAGGATTGCTGAAGATGATGATAGGATTCAGTATGTTACACTTGATTATCCTAAATTACGACAGCTTGCAAAAGAAGATCCCGAATTATTTTTGCAGCAATATCCGGCTCCGGTAATTATAGATGAGATTCAGTATGCTCCAGAGTTGCTTTCCTTTATAAAAATAAAAGTTGATGAAAAAAATCAAAATGGTCTTTACTATCTTACAGGTTCACAAATGTTTCAAATGATGAATGCTGTAAGTGAATCTTTGGCAGGAAGGGTTGGAATACTTTCGATGTATTCTATGTCCAGAGCCGAGATTGATGGATGTGATAGTATTCCGTTTAATCCGGGTGTGATAGAAAATATAAGTTCCGATGATACTGTAATAGATATTTTTGATCGGATTATGCGTGGAGGAATGCCACGTCTCATAAGTGATAGTGAATTGTCTGAAGAGGATTTCTTTGGTTCTTATATTCAGACTTATATTGAACGCGATATCAGAGATTTAATCAACGTAAAAGATGAGAGCAAATTTCTTAAATTTATCAGCTGTGTGGCTGCAAGAACAAGTCAGGAAGTAAATTTGTCAGATATTTCAAAGGATGTTCAAATTGACAGCAAAACGGCAGACTCATGGTTATCTGTTCTTGTATCATCAGGTTTGGTTGTGTTGCTAAAACCATATTTTAGCAACACTGTAAAAAGATTGGTAAAAAGACCGAAACTTTATTTTATGGACACGGGTCTGGCGTGTTATTTGTGTTTGTGGAATAATTCCAGGGCATTGTCGGTTTCTGCAATGGCAGGAGCAATGTTTGAAAATTATGTTGTTTCTGAAATTATTAAAGGTTATACTAATGCAGGAATTGATATACGTAGCAGACTTGTATATTATAGAGACAATAACGGAAAAGAAATTGACCTTATCATTATAGAAAATGGACGATTACATCCAATTGAAATAAAAAAGAGTGCAGATCCCGGAAAAGAAGCATTGAAGAATTTTTCGGTTCTAAATTCACTTAATGTGGAAATAGGTGAAGGTGCTGTTGTTTGCATGTCCTCCATGGTTGTTCCATTAGATGATAAAAATAAGATAGTTCCCGTTAAGGCAATATATTAATATGAGAAGTACGGATTAGAATCATTTTATATAATTGGTGGAGGTTTTTCATGGCAACATATGTAATGGGAGACATACATGGCGAATATGATTTATTTATGGAGCTCATAGATAAGATAAAGCTAAAGTATGAGGACACACTGTACATTATGGGGGATGTGATTGACAGAGGACCGCACCCGATTAAGACCTTGTTTAAGCTTATGGAGATGCCAAATGTAATCTGTCTTGTGGGTAATCATGAGCTGATGGCACTCGAGTGTCTTGAGTTTCTAATGAAAGAAATAACGGATGCATCCATAGAAGAATTAGATGAGAAGCTGATTAATAATCTGGTGAACTGGCAGTATAACGGAAGTAAGACCACCATAGATGAGTTTAGAAGGCTAAAGCCCGATGAGCAGCGTGAGGTAATTGAGTTTATCAAGGATTTTTCTCTATACGAGGAGCTTACCGTAAACGGAAAGGATTATCTGCTTGTTCACGCAGGACTTGGTAATTTTTCGCCGGATAAGGATATAGAAGATTATTCCTTAAGCGAAATTGTCTGGGACAGAGCAGATTATGATAAGAAATATTATGATTATGTCTACCTTGTGACAGGACATACGCCTACTCAGCTAATCGAGTCAAATCCCAAACAGGGATATATTTATAAAAAGAATAATCATATTGCGATTGACTGTGGCGCTTGTTTTTACGGAGGAAGGCTTGCAGCAGTTTGTCTTGATACGGGCGAGGAATTTTATTCATCGACTAACAAGAGGAAATAAGAAAAATTTATATTAAGAGGGAAAAATGAACAACGTAAGAAGAGCAACAAATAAAGATATAGAAAGGATACTTGAACTGCTTGTTCAGGTGGATATGGTTCATCATAATGGCAGACCGGATCTCTTTAAGGGACCGGCAACCAAGTATAACAGTGAAGAATTGGAAAATATACTCGCACAGGAGGACACTCCTGTTTTCGTGTGTGTGGATGAAAATGATGTGGCTTTAGGTCATGCATTTTGCATACATAAACAGATAAAGGGAGATAGTGTCCTTACGGACATCAAGACTCTTTATATCGATGATATATGTGTGGATGAGGCAGCGAGAGGCAAGCATGTGGGAACCGCTCTTTATGATTACGTTATCGATTATGCAAGAAAGAGCGGCTGCTATAATGTAACTTTAAATGTCTGGTCCTGCAACCCGACTGCCATGAAGTTTTATGAGGCGATGGGACTCGTGCCACAGAAAATAGGCATGGAAAAAATATTGTGATGTGGAATAGGCACCTTGACATATTTAGGTGCTAAGCAAATCGTGAGCGCTAGCGAGATTTGCGTGTGCATAAATATGTCAAGGTGCCTATCCTGTAGATGAGGAAATGTGAATATGAAGAAAAAAGACGAAATTCTATCCTGGCTAATGATAATCGCAGGTGCGGTGATTGCTGCATTTGCGCTTGAGGAATTTCTTGCACCGAATAATATATTTGACGGCGGAGTTACAGGTATCAGCATGATTATTACGCATGTGTTAAATGAAAAGGCAGGCGTACCGATTAAGCTGGGTATCCTTGTGATGGTAATCAACCTTCCGTTTATAATATACGGATTTAAGAAAATCGGTAAACAATTTATCATAAAATGTGCGGTGGCACTTATTATATTTTCCGTTATGACGGCGGTATTTGAACCGCTTCAAAATGCTACCGAGGATAATATACTTGCCGTTACATTTGGCGGTGTATTTTTGGGAATAGGTGTGGGACTCGTGCTGCGAGGAGGCGGAATTTTAGACGGAACCGAGATCGTTGCACTTGTTCTAAGCAAAAAGATTTCGATTTCGGTCGGTACGCTCATTTTATTGTTTAATGTGATCATATACTCGGTTGCGGGTGCGGTTTTCGGACTTGACCGCGGTATGTATTCGCTTTTGATGTACTTTATCACATCAAAGGTTATCGATATCGTGGAAATGGGCTGGGATAACACGAAGTCGGTTATGATAATTACAAATGAT
>JAFUEG010000390.1 GCA_017464045.1 Lachnospiraceae bacterium | reverse complement strand
GAATCGTAACAGACATCATTGCAATAGTAAACTAGACTTTTTTGGCGATTTTCAGTTGTCAAAGTACAGGTTTAGTTTTTCATTTAAAGAAAGGCAGTCATTAAGCACGATAAGCTTTTTGTACGCTGCTTCGGACATTTTGAGGTGTTCTGGCAAGGCGAACCACTTATATTCCAGCGAAAAAAGACTAAAGAGCTGCTTGCATTTTTGGTAGATCGTGAAGGGGCAACCTGTACCGCTTCCGAGATATCAGGCTCACTTTGGGAAGAAGGGATGGATTCTAATAAGGCAGGACAGAATGTGCGAAATCTTATCAGTGATTTAAGGAATACTCTCACTCGGATTGGTATGGAAAATGTGCTGATTCGTGACAGGCAGCAGGTTGCAATTCGCCGTGATATGATAGACTGCGACTACTACAAAATGCTGGCAGGTGATATGGCATGGGTAAATGCATATAAGGGAGAATACATGGTGGACTACAGCTGGGCAGAGCTTACCGCCGGAAAGCTTTATTTTAGAGATGGTAATAAATAGTAGTATTATATTTTTTTCTTTATTAAAAACTCACGAATTTTCGTGGGTTTTTTGTATAAAAATGATAAATATTGTTATTTTTTGTTACGTTTATGAACGGTATGTACCTTATACTATAATAGTTATTTTTGATTGGGTTAAAATGTCTATGATTACTAATTTATGTAGGAGGTGAACTTTATTTAGTATTCTTAAGGATTAAAAAAAAAGGAGGAGAAACATGGAAGTTAAAAGAACATGGAAACGTGCCATAGCGTTTATGCTGGCACTGGTTATGGCATTTTGCTTTATGCCAAGCGTTCCTGCTATGGCTATGCCGGCTGTTGTTTCATTGACTACAACGGATACCGGTTTTACCTATGGTAAAGCGGGAAGTGTATATTTTGCAACAAATCAATATGATAATAAGTCAGAATTTGTTCATTTTGCTATAGGTGATGAAGCTGCCGCAGCTAAAGGAATTACTGCCAGTTTAAAGAGTGTATCTATGGATAATGCTGAAATTGTTATTAATTTCACTAAAAATACACCGGCAGGTACATATAAGTTTTATTTGACACCGTACAGTGAATCGGTAAATGAAATATCTGATGATGATTATAATTATCAAGCTTTTATAGGAAGTTTCACGATAGCCAAAAGAGATGTAGAAGTGACTATTGCAGATACAGAAACACCTATTGTAAAGAGTTACGGTGATGAACTTTTGGGTGAGGATATAGACTATACTATAGAAGATGTATCAAGTGCTGAATCTGATTTGTCTGATGATGAATTAAAGGCAGCATTTAATTTAACTTTTAGTTCTGAAGGTTTTCCGGCAAATGCGGCAGTACGAGATCAAGAATATGATATTACTGCATCATATGATAGTGTAAGCTTTAATGTTGTGCAAGAATCAAATCTTTCGGCTTTGCCAAAGATTAAAGTTGTTAAACGTGCTTTGAATAGTGAAACTGATAGTGTATCTATTACTTCAAAAATTTATGATAAAGATACTGAATATTCAACTGACGATCTTGAAAAAAGTGTAGTTATTGGTGCTTTAACTGGAATAGATAATACATATATTTCTGCTAACTTTACATTAGCATTTGATACAGGTGTAACACCTAAAAATGCCGGTGACTACACTGTAACCTTAACTGCAAGAGAGAATACTAATTTTACCGGTTCGTTAACAGGTAAATTTACTATTACTCCTAAAGGATTGACTGAAGAAAATGTGACTTTAAGTGGTACACCTCTTACGTACAATGAAGGTGAGCAATCTCCTACCGTTACTGTAAATGATGGCACATCAACGTTGGTTGAAGGAACTGATTATGAAGTTACAGAGAATACTCAAACTGTTGTAGGTGAGTATACAGTTAAGGTAGAGGGTAAAAATAACTATACCGGAACAGTAACAAAGGGAACATGGAGTATCGAAAAGGCTGATTTGGAAGTTGGTGGTGTTACATTATATCGTCCAGATGGATGGGTTTATGGTGAAACCAGCAGCGAAAAGCCTCGTCTCGATGGATGGACTGAAAAAGATGGAACATCTGTACACTATTATTATCAGAAATTGAATGATGATAATCAAACATGGGGAGCTTATGAAGAATGGACTGATAGCACAAACACAGCAAGTTTTGCAGCAGGTACCTATAGAGTTTATGCTGTAATATCAGGTGATAATTATAATAAAAAGACTATAGGTCGTAGCGAAACTGAATATGATGCGCAAAACGATGAGACTTTCAAGGTTACTCCAAAACCTGTTGACTTGGTAATTGGCAATGCAGAAGGTTTGTATAAAATAACTCCTGATTTGGCCGAAGTATCAATAAACTATTATGAGTCTAGTGATGATGTTGATTATGATTATAGTGGTGATACTCCAATCGACGCAACTTTTGAAAATGTGAGTAGAGCTAATCTTACAGCAGACTCTGCAACAGGCGGTAATATTGGATTTGATACTACTGATGCTACTGCTCCTGAAGTAGTAGGTCAAGTTGATACGACCGGTAATTATAAGATAGAAAAAGTAGTTCCGGGTGAGTATAAAGTAAAGGCACATAGTTTGGAATCTGGCCATGCTGATGTTTTAATGCATGGTGGTAATGCCACATATGATGCTCAAGTACATAAACCTACTTTTACCGTTCAATTAATTAATTTGAATGCGGATCAGACTACTGAAACTTTAACACCGGATATAGATTATACTATTACTTATTATCAGGTTAAACAGGGTAAGACTGTTCCGGAAATATTAGATAGTACTGTTGATGTTGACTCGATTTTTGAAAAGGTAGAAAATCAAGAACCTAAAAATGCAGGAACTTACTATGTTAAGATTGCAGCAACTGACGAAGCAACTACAATTAAGGATGCTGTGTGGGATACATTTGATATCGCTAAGGGAACAATAACAGTAAAGTATCCATTGGTAACCAAAACATATGTTGCGGATGATACTGAAGTTGATTTGACAGGTGTAACTCCGGTAATTGTCGTTGACCCAGAAAATACTCAATTTGATTCGAGTTTTGTAGATATTAATACTGAAACTATAAAAGGTAAGGTCGCAGAAGCAGATAATTCAGCAGGTGTAAAACCTATAATATTCTATTATGAAGATGGAGATACAGCTGTTGAAATGGATGCTAATCGCAAGCTTAATGGTGCGTTTGACAAAGAAATAGTTGCAAATTATGATGTGGTATTTGCTGAAGCTGATTTAGAAGCTACAACTCCTGTCAATGCAGTTAAAATTACAACTGATACATTGGTTGTAGAAGCAAAAATTGCAGGTTGGGTATATGATAAAGGCTCAGATGAAACTACTCATAATAATATCCCTACTGTAACAGTATGGGCAAATAATAAGGATATTACCAAAGATGTTACAGTACAGTATGCATTGAAGAAAGAAGGAGAATACAATTTCTCAGAGTTTGGTGATTGGGCTACCGTAGCGAGAAATACTACTTTTGATGCAGGTTATTATTATTTAAAGGTTAAGATTCCGGCGGTTACGGGAAAGTATAATGAAATAGAAACAGATGAAATATCATTCAGAGTTTATCCACAGGCACTTATTGTTATTCCGGATGATGTAGAAAAAACTTATTTGGATAGAGAAATCTTTACATATAAGGTATATACGGCAGATAGGGATAATAATGGATCTGTAAATCCGGGATCTAAAGAATTAGTTGAGGATCCTTCGGTATACTTCAATTCAATTTCTGTAGGAAGAACCGAAAAGAGTGAGGATGTTGGCACACATTATATAGATAAGTGTATATACTCTTTAAAGGATAAAACAAACTATGAGGTATATGGTGTTGATAGATATACTAATAAGTTATCATATGAATTCTATGGTAAATTAATAATTAACAAGTTGAACCTTTCTAAGGCAAAGGAAGAAGGCAAACTTGTTTTAGTGGTTAATGATGCAGGTGCTTATCCGATTGTCGGTGAGGATACTGTTAAAGGATATCTTTACGACGGACGAGCCCATAAGCCGCAGATAACTAAGCAGGACGTGCAACAAAGCTGGAATAATTCAAGTAAGGTTAAAGTACAGCTTGCATATCAAACTATTGCAATTGATGGCACAGAAAGATTAGTTGTAGTTCCTGACAGTGATTTTGTAATTACTTATAATAATGATAAAGATGTTCAGGTTGAAAATCCTACAAATGTGGGAACATATTTTGTAACAGTAGGACCTTCAAACAGTACAGATAACGTTGAAGGTAAATGTAAATATTATGAATTCAGAGTACTTCCGGCTGTGTATTATGTAACATACGGAAATGCTGCTTCTCCTGTTACAAAAACCTACAATGCTACAACTGAGTTTACTTTACCTGCTATAACTAAAGTTGAACTGGGAAATGATGATTTATCACGTGAGCGTGAAGATATTACAACTACATATTCATTTACCGGTGCTCCTACAAAGGGTAAGACCAAAGCAGCCAATGCGGGAACTTATACTTTTGATAAATCACAAATATCAATTGATATGTCCGGTGTAAAGGTCGATGGTAAGACTCAGAAAGAAGCAAATAATAATTTCGCTATAGAGGTTGTTTCGATACCAAACGTAGTGATTAATCCAAAAACATTAACATTATCAGGCTCAGTCAGTCTTAAGGATAGACCTTATGATGCGACTTTGAAAATGGATGTTAATAATACTTTAAAACTTGTAGGCGTAGAGAGTGTTGATAATGGAAAGGTTAATATTAGTGGAGTTGCTAAGAGTGTAACACTTGCTGCAGCTCAAGGCGCTAATGTAGGAGATAAGACTTATACATTTAATCTTGCCTTAAGTGGAAGTGCAAAGAATAATTATAAACTTAAGACCACGAGCATAACAGCAAAGGGTAAGATAAATAAGAAAGACGTAACCGTAGCAAGTACGCTTGCACTTAAAGATAAGGCCTACGACGGAACTAAGACAATGACGGTTACAGGA
>JAFUEG010000389.1 GCA_017464045.1 Lachnospiraceae bacterium | reverse complement strand
TTCAGTCTGTAGGTATACCTGATACAACATATGGTGTAGATAACTTTACAAAGACCTTAACTGATGGTGATGGTCAGTATATCTACTTTGCGGATTTACATCCTGCACTCAGAGGAAGTGCTTTATTCGAGAAATACTTCCCTGCAAACAGATTTTATGACTTCTCAAGAGCAACATATCCTTCTGACCCTACTCCGGCAGATGCTATGAGGAAGTACGCTATACCTGTTATAATACAGGAAGTATCAGGTAAGAAATATTATTACTATGATTTGGAAAGAGCATATAATCAGATTAAAAGATCTAATATAATAGGTGCAAGTTATATCGATGAAGATGCATTTGTAGCAGAATTCCCTACAGCAGAGGATTATGCGGCATCATTTATCAGGGATTATGTAGCTGAATTAAATAATCCTAACAGTACTATAGCAGAGTATTTGACGGATATAAGAGATTATGAGGACTTTGAGGCGGGAAATATTATTCTTCCGGATTCTACGAAGAATCCTCAGATATATTCGACAGGTGCTATAACCAGTAAAGCGGGAACTCAGTTTGATGTTGTTGTGGACGGCATTAATCTGAACAATCTCTTCAGTTCATCTACGTATGGTGGAGCCGGTACTGTAGCTACGGACTTCTCAGATAATCTGGATTTGGAATATGCATTTATTAAGTGGAACTTAGGACATAGTGTGTTGGCTGATACTGACCCTGAGAAGGTTTATATCAAGAATATGGTGGCTGAGAATTATGGCTCATATATCACACCTATAAATAAGTTTATGAATTTTGATAAGATTCCTGAGACGGATGCTTTTAAGGATAAAAAGATTACTCTTTCATCAGGCTATACGGTTATTGTATCATGGGATGATATAACACTTGATGAAAGTGATGAGATAAGCGGTATTATTATAACTAAGGGTGATGTAACCTTTGGTAATAATGTAACCTCTTTCCAGGGACTTATTATAGCAGGTGGTAAGATATATATAAATGGTAGTCTTCAGACTATGACCGCAAGTGCAGAGATTTGTAGAACAATCTTAAGAGAATGTCAGTTGTCAGGCAGTGATGATTGTAAATATCTTCTGAGCTTATTCAAGGGTTATGAGGATTCTGTCCTTGGAGAAAAGGCAGTTGAAGATACTGATGTTAAAACTATAGATACCATAGATTATTCTGATGTATGTAAAATCTCTAACTGGATGAAGAATGTGGAATAGAGGTGGAGCCTATGAAGAAGATAAAAGAGCTATTAAAAAATAATGCAGGTTTTTCTTTAACAGAGTTGATTATTGTTTTAGCAATTATAGTCATTATGACAGGCGCTTCATTTATTACCCTTTCCGTAATGCATTCAGCCAAGGCAAAAGAAGCTGCCAGCTCATTTGAGACTGAGCTTGCGATGGCTTCAAGTGACGCAAAGAATAAAAGTGTGGATCTTGATGTGAATGGTACTATCGATGATTATGAGAAGGAAAATTATTTTCCCGGTTTGAGAATTTATGAGGGGGCAGATAATAAACTGTATCTGCAAAAATGTGTAATGGTAAGGGTGCCTAATGCTCTACAGTTTGTCAGAGTAGAAATGTTTGATACTCATCCATATATACAATCAGTAAATGTAGGAAATGGAAAGGGTGTTTGCCTTTCTGCATATGTTGATGTTACATATACAGACAAGAATGGTAATAAAACTGAGATAAAAGGTACAGATGAGGTCGTTGTAGCATTCAACAAGAAAGGTGAGTGCATATCCGGTGTTGGGATATATGATTTTATAAAGAAAGATGGAAGCACAGTGGCAACTATAAGAGTAAACCCTAATGGCAGCTACCATGTAGATTAGATAAGGAGTGATGACGTTTGAAAGAAAAATTAAAAAGCAATAACGGTTTCACCCTTATTGAACTGGTTATTGCAATAGCGATGCTGGCATTTGTTATGGCTGCGGTCAGTGCCTTGATGGGAAGTAGTATATTAAACTTCAGAAAATCAAAGGCGAATATAGCGGTGCAAAATACGGCGCAGACAACATATGACCAGATTTCAGACTCTATGATGCAGGCTGAAAGAATAGTAATATGCGGCTACGAGGCTTCAGCTGATGTGGATTTCAAAGAGTATGGTTTAAATGATACTGTGCCGGGAAGCTTCACAGAAGCTTACTATGTTGCAAATGATGAAATAAAAGCTGAATATGTAGCGGCAGGACATGCAAATGTCAAACTTTTTTCGGAGATTACACCGAATACCAAAATATTTGTAAAGAAGCTTATAATTGATGTATCAGTACCGTTTGAGCCGGATGACCTTGATACCGGTGATTTACTGATTAAGAGGAATTGGCTTACAGGTAAAGATGTCACTATCAAGAATTATACGGAGTATGATAAAGAGACTGTAGATGCCTCAGGTAATAAGATTACATCGACAGTAAGAGAGTACTATACAGATGCTTCAGGCAATAAGGTATACGATACAAACGATACATTGCGGTACACATATACGTTTTCAGGTTCGGATTTATATTGTGAAAAAGAGTATGCGTTCAGCACAGGTAAGAATTATACCATTAATTGGTCTATTGCAGATAGTAAACGATACGGCTTGTATTGTGATTCGGTAAAATGCCTGAAAAGCTCCATTGGACAGGAGATAGAGGGATGTATAGTTACAGTAGATGTTAAAAATGGAGCTATAGGATTAGAATTCCATTTTAACGACAAAGACTTTACTTATGACACAGATGGCTTAGTCAAGATAAGAAACTCAAATGTTTTAGAGAATAAATAAGAAAGTGAGGTAAGGCAAATTGTTGAAAAGAAATAAGAAATTAACTTTAATTGCATTAGTTGCTATGCTTTTTATGGCTGTTGCCGTAACTTTCCTGTCGTTTTCTAAGGCAGATGAGGATTTAAGCGGTGATGAGCTGGATTTGGTAGCAGCAGGAAACAGTCTTGATGTTGGTTCTAAGACTAACATAGATTATATTATCCAGAATGCCAATTCAACTGAGACTGATGTAGATAAGAATTATCACATAATTGAGATATATTCAGGTAGTCCGTCTGCATTAGGAACATATATTTCAAGTGGTAAATTTGCAGGTCTTGTAATTAATGAGAACAGAACAACTAAGGGTGATGCTGACGACAAAGAGATAGATCCTAAAAATATTGATTTTAAGGCATATAAGGCGTCATCAATATCAAATACTGATACGGAGTTACTTGTAGAGATTTCAAATGCTGATTTGATATATATTAATCAGGATTCTACTGTATTCAAATCACCGAATGATTTGGCAGAGAAGCTTTATGATATACTGCATACCTATGCTGTAGGTGATTATAAGCCGATTATATTTAACAGCCAGGCTACATCAGGTTCTAATAGCGGTAATAATACCGAAAAGCCAACTTCAGTTAATGACCTTGTATCAAAGGTGTTTTCATCAGGTTCATATTATTACACCTTTGCATGGAAAGATGGTGTAGATGTAGATAATTTCCTGGCACATAAGAATGGTTCCTTATACCTTGCCATAAATGGTACAAAACAATCTAACAAAGGCAAGTGGGCTACATTAGTTGATAAAGCTGATTCTACTAAGACTAAGACTATGTCAAAATTTCTTGTTGTTACAAATGGTACTGAAAGTAGTAAAATGAATGAGTTGTTAATTAGTACAGATTCAGATGTTACTGCTACATTACCTGGTAATTATAAGGTAGGCGATGCTGAGTTTGATTTGGGTACATCAAAACTATATGATAGGACAAAAATAAAGTCCAATATATATAACTTAAAGTATGCTGTACCTGATTATATTCAGTTAGACCAGAAGAAGCTCACAGAGCTTGATGATGTTGATTTGGCACAATATGATTTTATATATATTGATTCTTCTGTAGGTGGAGCTTCAACTATATCAGAAGCTATATATACGAAGTTTGCAGGTGCTATGTATGGTAATGTAAGTATTGTATATGATGGAGGACTTGGTTCATCAACTACTTCAACTACTACAACAACTACTACAACCAATACACAGGAGACAAATTATCTTGAGCTCTACTATATGGTTGCAACACAGGATAATCTTTCAAGATATAACAATGTTATGATTACAGAGCCAAATCAGTTCGCTGTCATTATGTCAGGCGATACTGCAGCGGCAGGAGCTATAGCAGAATTAATAAATGCTTCTACCTACAGAGGCATAGGTGGTAAGAGCAGCTCGTCAAATATGTTCACAGTACTTGAGATACAGCCTTGTTATCCGATAGATAGAAAAGCGGCAGATGCAAAAGGATATTATTATACTATACCTGCCAATGTGCTTAATGATGTAGATAAGTCTACACTACCTACGGATGCTTCTGGCAATATCACTGTAGAATATTATGATTGGGAGCTTACCAAGGCTAAGATAGCAGATGCAGTAGGTATAGATGTTAATCAGGTAAACGTAGTTCATATGTCTACTGAGGAGCTTGCAGCCAGCAAGGAACCATTACTTGGTACTTATGACCTCATATATATAGGTGGTAACCAATCCGCTTTAAAGACTGATACAAGTAAATGGCAGAGTATAGCCAATGTTGGTGGTAACGGAAATAACGTAAGTAATTTAGGATATAATGATAATGGTATTGCCAAGTTGCCTATATATACTATGTATTCTCATAATGGTGATATTGCAATCATATCTGATGGACCATTTTCATCAGGTACAAGAGGTTCAGGTACACCTGTACCAAAGGTAAAGGTAAACGGTTCATACAAGGATACATTTGCATTATTAAACGGTAACGATATATCCTATGACAGACTTATAGAACTTGAAGATTATGTTAAGGCTAAGATGCCTGTTATAATAGAAGATGATGTGTCTTTAGCTTATGAGATAATTGCGGGTACTGAGAATGTTCCGGGTAAAGGATATCTGCAAAATGCCATCGACCCTGATTGTAATATGTATAAGTTCCTCAAGTTCTGTAATGAGGGAGATTATATTACAACAACCGGAGAGACAGATGGTAGAAAGCATACTGTACTCTGGAAGGTTGATAATACTTCGGATGACTTGACATTTACAACAGGCGGCGATGCCAAATCAGATGGTACCATCAGAGTAGATGAAAATAAGAAGGTTAATTCCTTAATTATTGGCTCTAATACAAGACCTAAGCTTACGGTTACTTCATTACCTACTATATACAACTTCTATGACAAGACTACAAGGTTAGATAGCAAAGATCTTAAGTTTGCTTTTGAGGTTGCAGGCTCTACAAAATATGATGTAAAGCTTTATGTAGATGATAATGGTAACAGTGTCTTTGCAGATGACGAAGTTATGGAGGCAGAAGTTACAAAGACCGGAAATTCG
>JAFUEG010000388.1 GCA_017464045.1 Lachnospiraceae bacterium | reverse complement strand
CTCCAAATAACAGATATGTAGAGATTCTTGATGTTTCTAAGGCTGTTTCAGATATCAAGGATATCATGGATGCTAAGATTCTAGTATCAGGCGGACGTGGTGTTGGTTCACCTGAGAACTTCAAGCTTCTTGAGGATTTGGCAGAGGCTATCGGCGGACAGGTTTCTTGTTCACGTGCCGTTGTTGATTCAGGCTGGAAGCCAAAGGAGCTTCAGGTTGGTCAGACAGGTAAGACTGTTCGTCCAAATGTTTATTTTGCAATCGGTATCTCAGGTGCTATTCAGCACGTTGCAGGTATGGAGGAGTCTGATATCATCATCGCAATCAACAAGGATGAGGATGCTCCAATCTTTGATGTAGCTGACTACGGCGTAGTTGGTGACCTCAACAAGATTGTACCGGCACTTACTGAGGCAATCAAAGCAGAGATAGCTAACAAATAAGCTATGTGCGCGATACGGTCATCAAGCGTGCACTGTGCTTGCACAAGTGCACATTTGATGACCAACGCGACATCGAGTAGGGGAAAATCCCCTACTCGATTCATTTGGGTACACCAAGTGGGATGATGAGTCCGCCACACTTGGTAATCCGTAAAATGAATGGATATAAAAAGGCAGTTTTATCAACTTGCCATCAATTTGTGAAATCAGAAAGCTCGGATTCTTTAGGATTTGCACGAAACTGACAACTCGCTTCGCTCAAACAAGTCAGTTTCTGAGCAATCCTATGCGAACCACTCACTTCTGATTTTACACAAATCGGGCAAAATGTTGATTAAACTGCCTTTTTAATTCACTTCATTTTTTTACGAATTACCAAGTGTGGCGGACTCATTCCGCACTTCGTGCGGATGAACATAGCTGATATAGTTTTATAATTGATAAAATGAAATTTTTGTTTATATCTGATTGGAGAGGGATGTGTCTTCGAAATATAGTTCTAAGGCTTCTTTTAGATTGGTTTGTGCTTCGAGTATTGTTTTTCCTTGTGATGTAACATTTGTGACTGTGTCAGTTGCAATATACCATGGTTCTTCGTACGATAATAATATTTTCCGCAAGGTTTTTTTGTTTTTCTTTTTCCCGTACAATGATAGTAAAATTGGCACAACAATAAGAAATATTATGCTTAATGGAAACCATATTAATATGGTCATGTAAGTGAAACAAAAGTCTATAATTTTTTCAATCAGTTCAGACATACAAATCCCGCCTTAATATGTTTTATAAAGAAAATTTTTTTTATATCCCCATATGTACTGATTATATCAAAAATCAGTAAGACAGGCAAATATAACGGTTGCTCTTGATGACATTACAGATGCTTTTGATGATTGATATGCGGTGTTGCTATCTTGACAATTACCCTATCATATAGCAAAATGTATAATACGAGGAAAGGTATCGCTGCGCTTGCGCAGGCGACACTTTGACGAGCAAAACCAAATTATAAAAAGGACGAGCAGGAATGATTAATAAGAGCGAGCATACAACGCTTTGTTATATAATTAAAGACAAAAAGATGCTTATGATGCTTCGGAATAAGAAGGAGCAGGATGTAAATGAGGGTAAGTGGATAGGTGTCGGCGGTCATTTTGAATTCGGAGAAAGTCCTGATGAATGTCTGTTAAGAGAAGTAAATGAGGAGACAGGGCTTAATCTTACCGAATACAGAGCAAGAGGAATTATAACATTCTGTTATGGAGATATAGTGGAGTATATGCATTTGTATACCGCAGATGAGTTTACAGGTGAATTGACAGATTGTGATGAGGGCGAGCTTAGCTGGATTGATATTGACAAGGTTATGGAACTTAATCTGTGGGAGGGCGACAGGATATTTCTTAAGCTTCTGATAGATGATGCACCTTTTTTCTCGCTAAAGCTTATATATGATGAGTCAGGAAAACTTGTGGAATATATAAAGAATTGAATGATTTTCTATTAAGAATTTTTCATACAAGCTTCAATTAAATATAAAAATAATAAAGGAGTAAGAAAATGTCTGACACGATAAAAAATTATAATTTCTATGGCTGGGAGAATGCGGGTGTTACGGCTGTGAATGATATATACAAGGGTATTAATACACCATACGATTTATATGACGTATTATCCGATATCTGGTGTGTAGAAACCTGTGCACCACGCTTGAGGGATGAATGGACACCTGAGAATAAGACTCTTGGACAGTGCTCGATTACGGCGTTTCTTGTACAGGATATATTCGGTGGAGAGGTATATGGTGTTCTAAGACCCGGCGGAAACTATCATTGCTATAACGTAGTGGGAGATAGGGTGTTTGATTTAACGAGTGAGCAGTTCAGTGACGAGGTGCTTAGCTATGAGGATAATCCCAAACAGTCAAGGAAGGTTCATTTTGCTAAGGAAGAAAAGAGACTAAGATATGAACAGCTTAAGGGAGAATTATTGAAGAAGACAGGTAAAAATGATTAGGAAGATTCGGAGGGAGCTATGCTTAGAGAAGTTACCATGGAGGATATCTCCGATGGCAGAACCTATGAATTGAATGATATGGTAAAGTGTGATACGGGAGATTGTAAGGATTGCCACAAATGCTGCATGGGAATGGGTAATTCAATAATTCTTGATCCTATTGATATAGTAAGGCTTAAAAATACATTGGGATTTAGTTTTGAAGAATTACTCAAAATGAATTATATTGAATTAAATATGGTAGATGGTTTGATTTTACCGAATATTAAAATGAATGAAAGCGATATGTGTTCGTTTTTGGATGAAAACGGAAGGTGCAGCGTACATAAAGACCGTCCCGGTATTTGTAGAATATTTCCACTTGGCAGAGTTTATGATGATAAGGGTTTTAAGTATTTTGTACAAAAGGGAGAATGTATTAAAGAGGCTAATCTCATCAAAATAAAGGTGAAAAAGTGGATTGATACTGAACAGGTGTCTCAGAACCAAGAATATATAATGAGGTGGC
Source organism: Lachnospiraceae bacterium (assembly GCA_017464045.1). The sequence continues at coordinate 2,581 of JAFUEG010000388.1, read as the reverse complement.
ATTCTTTTATAAGATATATAGGTGACAGGATGTTAAAGCTTCGCAGCAGTGGCAGAGGAGAAATATTAAATGATATAGCTATGTATGTTTTAAATGAATTTTATGTAAAAGATTTTACATTGACAGATAGAGTTGTTGAAGAAAAACAAGATTACATAAATGATTTTTATGTTGTAATATTTGACAGGATAGATGAAGCATATAAAAGTATTGATACATTGAATTGATGATGGGAAAGCAGATCTCTATGAGAGGTCTGCTTTCATTTTTGATTTAAATACTGCGGATGATATTATTCCAAGAGCTGCAGCACATGCAATTACTATTATTATTGGAATTACGAATGTGCTGCCGGAAAAATCAAGCTTTACACAAGAACGTGCCGACTTAGTGCAATAGTAAAACGGAAGTGATTTACAGACTTTCAGCATAGCGCCTCCTGTTGAATCGGCATCAAAGAATATGCAGCCTAAGAAGGAGCTTAATGAAATAATTATCGAGCATAAACCCGGTGCTGATTTTTCATTAAACAAAGTACCGAATAAAAGTCCAAAACATATAAACATAATCGAGGATGGTATGAGTACAATAACAGATAAAATCATTCCGCCAATATTCATATCAACTCCCGTTATAAGCGAAATGATAAAGGAGGCTATGTATATTATTATGTTTTGAGCGAAGCTTATTATCAGCATAGGAAGTATATATCCTATGGTAAAATCAGATGAGTTCATGGGTGTTGCATACATTCTTACAAGGAATGAACCTGACCTGTCCTTAGTTACTGTAAGGGCAGTAAAGAGCATTACGAATGTCTGACCGAATACAGCAATTCCTGCTGACAGATTATCAATACGGAAAACTGTCATACCGGCTTGTTTAGGAATGCTCGAATTAACAACTGTCATTATTATAAGCATAACCAAAGGAAATGCGAGACAAAAGATATAGCTTAACGGGTCACGGAGTATTTCCTTTCTGTTTCTTGTTGAAAATGCTTTAATCTTATTCATCTTCTGACATCCCCCTTTCAGCTATGGCAACAAATGCTTCCTCAAGCCCCTTCTTGCCTGACAGTTTTTCTAAATCGGAAACTGTACCACATGCTCTGATTTTGCCTGAAATCATAATGGCAATGCGGTCTGACAGGTGCTCGGCTTCCTCCATATAGTGTGTTGTAAGAATGATTGTCATTTTTCCTTTTAAGCCTTCTATGGTATGCCAGAGTTCCCTTCTCGCAAGCACATCAAGTCCGAGAGTCGGCTCATCTAAGAATAAAACCTTAGGCTCGCTTATTAAAGCCATAGCTATAGAAAGCTTACGCTTCCAACCGCCCGACAGGGTTTTGGCTTTCTGGTTTTCAACTTCCGAAAGGTTAAATGTTTGAATGATATTATCAACCTTTTCTTTGATGGAAGCCTTATCAGTGTAATAAACAGATGCCATAAAATCTAAGTTTTCACGTACAGTAAGATTATCTGCAACGGCAGTATCCTGTGGTGAGATACCTATTATCTTTTTGATTTCATCCTTGTTGTCCTTACAGCTTTTGCCATTAACATAAGCCTCCCCCGACGTAGGAGTGGACAGGCAGGATAACATCCTGATGGTAGTTGTTTTTCCTGCACCGTTTACACCGAGCAACGAAAAAAGTTCCCCCTCACCAACTGTCAAATTAAGAGAATCAACAGCAGTTTTATCCTTATATTTTTTGGTCAGATTTTTTGTTTCGATAGCGTTCATATAATACCTCATATTTAATATCTCATCTATGGCTCAATATTATTGTTTGTAAAATGTTAATCTATGCAAGCATAATCGTAATTTTGCTCATTGTTTCATATATTTTCAAAAGAATTCTTCATGTTGATGAGTGCGATACCTTTGTCCTCGTCACCAAGAACTAAAATTGAATCCCCGGGATTTAAATTAAACACCTTTCTGCAACTCACAGGGAGAGTAATCTGCCCTTTATCATTTAGCTTACACATACCGAATATATGCTTGCCGTCTCTGTGTTCTTCTTCTTTTATTTTCCTAATAAGTATATCCACCGAAGTTCCGTACATATCTGCTAATTTTACACAGCTTTCTATATCCGGGAGCGATTCTCCCTTTTCCCATTTCGCCACAGCCTGACGGGATACACCTAATTTTTCGGCAATTTCTTCTTGTGAATAGCCGTTTTGTTTTCTTAACATTTTTAATTTGCTATATTGAATATCCATTTTTATCACCTCATAATGCTATTTAAGCATTCTTAAAATGTAATGTCAATAAAACAAAATTAACATTAGTGTTATATTTGGTTGCATTTTAGGAAAATGTTATGATATTGCAACAAATTATTAAAAATCAGAAATGTTGTAATTAGTAATATAAATAAATGTTTATATGGATAGTGGTCGGTTAGAGGGCATGGTATACTTTAATTGGTTGCCAACTTAACACCGGCACGATAAGAAGCAGGCAGTTATGCAACATGCAATCAAATTGTTGCAATAACTGCCTGCTTCTTATCATGCCTGAACAAATAATAGCCATTAGAGCATACCGCCCTCTAACCGACACGCTGCGC
>JAFUEG010000387.1 GCA_017464045.1 Lachnospiraceae bacterium | reverse complement strand
AAACACGAACCAATATACAACAATTGTAATGGTCGGCTGTACAAACGCCCAGATTATACCGAAGAACGATCCTGCGTATTTTGTTTTAAAATCATTTTTTGACAGACCGGCTATAAGCTTCCTATTTCGATATATATCTCTGAAATATCCTGGTTTTTTTGCTGCAGTTGATGACATTATCTGTTCTCCTGATAGTCTTTAATTCCGCCCCATTTGTGGTCTTTATCTGATATAGTCAAATCTTTTCTTTCCATTCCGTCAGGCATAGGCCAATCAATACCAATATCCGGATCTGACCATAACAAACCACCTTCATCATTTGGATGATAAAAATCAGTACATTTGTAACAAAATTCTGCATTGTCTGATAAAACAATAAATCCATGAGCAAAATTCTTCGGAATAAAAAACTGTTTTTTATTCTCTGCAGAAAGCCTTACACCAAACCACTTACCAAATGTCTTTGACCCTTCTCTTAAGTCAACTGCCACATCGAATACTTCTCCACTGACAACTCTTACAAGCTTATCCTGTGGATAATTTATCTGAAAATGTAAACCTCTAAGTACACCTTTTTTAGAACTTGACTGATTATCCTGTACAAATTCCATATCTATACCTGCGGCCTTAAAATCATTATAATTGTAAATCTCCATAAAGTATCCTCTCTCATCACCGAAAACAGATGGAGTTATAACTTTAAGGCCTTCTATGTCACATGTTTCAACTGTGATTTTACCTATTTTTTCGACCGACATCTACACACCTCCATTATTATAATACACATAATTACATATATTATATACTATTAGTCAATTTTTTACAATAATTCCTTTCTTAAAATTCTTCTTTTTCGTAATATATATATTCAAAAATACACAAAATATTTATTAAAACTATATTCCCATAAGGTTTTTACAGGATTGCACTAATAGCTTTTTTAGGCTATAATACATTATAAAAAAACAAAAAGGAACATAATTTTATGAATTCTAACATTAATAATGAAGATACAGCGTTATCCGACAAAAGTAAGTATTCGGAGAAGTTTATCTCGGACATTTTAGAAAAATGTGGTCAGGACAAGCTTTTTACTTACTATAATAACCTCAATCCAAATGAGAAAATAATATTGGCAAGGCAAATAGAAGATATTGACTGGTCTTTCCTTGAGCCGCACAAATCATACGCTTCAGATAAGAATATTTCTCCGATAAATATTATGTCTGTAGATAATATTAAAGAAAAAAAAGACGAATATTCCAAAATAGGAATAAAATCCATACAAGAGGGAAAGCTTGCCCTTGTACTTCTTGCCGGCGGTCAGGGAACACGTCTTGGATATGACCATCCAAAAGGTATGTTTGATGTAGGAATAAGCAAAAGTCTCTATATATTTGAGGCACTCATTAATAATACAATGAAAGTTGTCGAACAGGCAGGATGTTTTATACCGTTTTACATTATGACAAGTTCCATCAATAATGACGAGACTATAGCCTTCTTCAAAGAACACGATTATTTTGGATATAATCCGGAATATATAACATTTTTTGTACAGGAATCGAACCCTGTTACAGATTTTGAAGGTAATGTACTTCTATCCGATAGAACTTCGCTCTGCATATCACCTAATGGTAATGGCGGATGGTTTTCATCCATGGACAAAAACGGTCTGCTTCATACTATCCTTGATTCTCCTGTGGAATGGATTAATGTTTTCTCAGTGGACAACGTCCTTCAGGGCATTGCGGATCCGGTATTTTTAGGAGCAACCATTGACAGCGGACTTACCTGCGGAGCAAAGGTTGTCGCAAAAGCCGCTCCCGATGAAAAGGTTGGTGCAATCTGTTCAATGAACGGCCGTCCACATATTATTGAATATTATGAATTATCTCAGGAGATGATGAACGAAAAAAATCCTGATGGAACATACGCATACGGATACGGTGTTATCCTTAATTATCTTTTTCCGGTAAAAAAGCTTACACGTACGCTTAATTCGGAAATGCCATTACACATAGTCAAAAAAGCGGTTCCATATATGGATTATGATGGTAATTTCATATCTTCTGATGAAGTTAACGCATTTAAGTATGAGACTTTAGCACTCGACCTTATACATGCAATGGATACTTGTCTTGCTTATGAAATTGAACGAGATAAGGAATTCGCACCAATCAAAAATAAATCCGGCATTGATTCAATAGATACAGCACGGGAATTGCTTATAAAAAATGGTGTGGAACTATAAATTTATCTTATATGAAGAATAGTCGGTTAGATGGTATGGTATACTTTGTTTACCGATAATGCAAGCTATTATATGAAGTCTTCCGCTGACTCGTTCTCACTCCGTGTTTGACGTCGGCCTACTAACCTCATAAACCATCAGAAATAGAGAGTTTAAAACTTTTTTCATAAATGAAAAAGCTCTAAACTCTCTATTTCTTCTGCTTTATTCGCTAAGTAGACACGTCAAACAAGGGTCAGCTTGAAGACTCATATAACACTTGCATTTTATCTGCAATCAAATTATACCTCCCTCTAACCGACACGCTACGCGTATAACATATAATATCATTCATCTTTTGATTTACTTAATAACCCTATGCTTTTATTCGGGCGAAAACACGATATTTTGCCCCCCATAACTCCTGTGCCCTTTGACAACGGCATATAAATATTATCCTTATCATGCCTATATCATAACCTTTTAAAGCATACCATACCCTCTAACCGACATTTACTCAGAAAAATATTTTCATCTTTAAGGTATATTTAAGGTTCGGGTTATATACTTACCTCAAGATAAGCAAAAAGAAACACTTAAAAATTAACGTTTATAAGGAGGTAAGGGCTTATGAAAAACGATAACAAATTAGCATTATTTCTAGTCGGAACACTGCTTATGACAAGCTTGTTCGGATGTTCAGCAAAAACAGATGATAAAACGACAAAAGAAAGCACTTCAGAAGTGACTATAGAAGAAACTGTTTCGAATGATGATTCTGTTGATATTTCAGACACAGAGGAAAGCACTAAGTCATCAGACAGCAGCATATCATCAGGAAGTTATTATAAGGAAAATCATCTTACAAAGGACGATATTGATACTGGTGAAGCATATACAAATGATGCAGACGGTGAACATGCAATAGAAGTCGACGGCGATTTTGCAACATATGCGAATATAGATGTAACCAAGACTGGCGAATCGGACGGTGATGAATCAGATTTCTATGGAGCAAATTCAGCAATTTTTGCTACAGACAGTGCAACACTTAACATATCAGAAGCTTATATAGAAACCAATGGAACACACGCAAATGCAGTTTTCTCATACGGAGAAGGAACTACCGTAAATATATCCGATTCGGTTATAGAGACAAGCGGCAATTGCTCCGGTGGTCTTATGACAACAGGCGGCGGCACAATGAATGCCGCAAATCTTACTATAAACACTTCGGGTAATTCATCAGCTGCAATTCGTTCCGACAGAGGCGGAGGTACAGTAAATGTGGACGGTGGTTTTTACAAGACTACAGGAACAGGTTCACCGGTTATATATTCGACCGCAGATATAACAGTATCAAACTCATATCTTGAATCAACAGCTTCACAAGGCGTTGTAGTTGAAGGAAAGAATTCCGTTACACTTAACGACTGCGAGCTTATAGCTGATAATAATACCAAGAACAGTGATAAATCTAACACTTATCAGGCGGTTATGATATACCAGTCAATGTCAGGTGATGCTGACACCGGAACATCATCATTTACAATGAACGGCGGCACCCTCACAAATGCCAACGGAGATATATTCTTTGTGAATAATACGGCATGTACAATTAACTTAACAGATGCGACTATAATAAATAATGACTCTGATGGAGTATTTTTACGGGCAGGAGCTGCCGGCTGGGGTAATGAAGGTTCAAATGGCGGTAAGGTTATTATGACAGCTGTAAATCAGACAATAAACGGTGATATGATTGTCGACGATGTATCAGTGCTTAATCTGTATCTTACATCCGGCAGTTCATTTACAGGTGCAATCAACAGTGACGGTCAGGCAGGCGATGTATATGTTGAATTAGACGATGGCTCAACATGGACACTCACGGCAGATTCATATATAACTTCTCTTACCTGCGATACTGACAGCATTGATTTAAACGGACATACATTATATGTTGACGGTGAAGTGTATATTGAAGGAACTGCAACTTCAGGTAATGCAATAGAGATAACAAGCGAAAGTTCATCACAGGGTCAGCCTGACGGCAATATGCCGGACGGTGAAGCACCTTCCGGTGATGGAAGCAATATGGGTAATCCTCCTGATATGCCATCAGGCAGCGGAAATGATATGGATACTCCTCCTGATAAACCTTCAGGCGATGGTGCTCCCCCTGATAAACCTTCAGGCGACGGTGACGGTACACCTCCCGATAAACCTGAAAACTAAATCGTAAAAATCCTATAAAATAAAAAACTCCGGACACAATAAAAGGTATTCGGAGTTTTTTTGCTTAGCTTATAATTATCAAAACCAATCACTATAAAAGTGAATTAATTGTTTTATAGTTAGTCTTGGCTAACCACTAAACAGATTATATTCTAATTTAAAATAAATGTCAAGATAAATTTTTAAAGGATTTAATTTAAAAAAAATTTTTCATTTGTAAATAAAAGCATTTTATTATTTTGTATAATTTAGTTGCACACAATTTAATTATGTGTTATCATATCAACATGTAATTGATAATATTATACGAGGAGGTAGTGATTATGAAGAAATATGATGTTATTTTTGTTGGAAGCGGTCATGCATGCTGGCACGGTGCACTTATACTTAAACTTGCAGGTAAAAGTGTTGCACTTATCGAGAGAGACCTTTTGGGCGGTACATGCACCAACTATGGTTGTGATGCCAAAATCTTGTTAGACTCCCCCTTTGAATTAAAAGAAGCATTGGACAGATATGAAGGTATCGGATTAGAACAAAAGGCTGATATTAACTGGAACAATCTCATGAAATACAAAAAAGATGTCATCGGATTTATGCCGACTGCTATGGAGGGTATGTTTGGAGATCTTGGGTTTGATATACTTCGTGGAAACGCAGAATTCGTAGATGCAAACACTATTAAGGTCGGAGAAGAAGAATATCAGGCAGATAAGTTTGTAATCGGCACAGGTCAGGATTATATTCCGCTTGATATTAAAGGTAAGGAACACTTTCATAATTCGAGGGAATTCTTATCACTTGATGAAATACCTGAACATGTAACCTTTGTGGGTGCAGGAATTATTTCCATGGAATTTGCTTCCATTGCATTAAGCCTCGGCAGAAAAGTTGATATTGTAACCTCCGGCAAGAAAGCACTCGGTGCTTATCCTCAGGAATATGTAGAAAAAATTGTTGATAAAATGAAAGCTCAGGGAGCAAATTTTGTATTCGAAGCAAGCGTTGAGGAGATTGTTAAAAACAGCGATAACTCCTATACTTTAAAGGGTGCAAACGGGCTTTCCATAGATACCGAATACATCCTTGTAGCAGTAGGCAGAAAGGCAAACGTG
>JAFUEG010000386.1 GCA_017464045.1 Lachnospiraceae bacterium | reverse complement strand
TATATACATCGTTATAATTACATTTTATATGAAGTGTATTCTTATTACTATTTTCATAATATAATTCTAAAGCCTTATCCAATGCACGATTAAGTGTTTTTTGTTGATTTTTCTTCATCACAAAATAACAATGCCTGGTCTCATACACATCCGAAACAAAATCAGATAAGTCTGTAAGATATATAATATTACACAATGGAGCATTATCATTTATTCTTTTTCCAAGCTCTATACCATTTAAATCATTTCTATGGTATTCAATTTCAATTACAGCTATATCATAGTCAAATTCATTATCGTCAATTTTTCCAAGCAATTCATCAGGAGAAATTATACTAATATTATTTTTATCTTCCGTAAGATATTCTTCAATAAGTTTTTTTGTAAATAATGCATCTTCACGTATATTGTCACAAATAATAAGTCTCATACCTTTATCCTCATATTGTAATATAAAGCATAATATAAATTTTATACTATCAGGTTAAAAAATTCAATTTTTTTATAAAATTACAACTATACTTTTTGACTATACATATAAAGTCAAATCAATTTATCTTATCATTAATCACAAAAATATGCAAGTATTCTCGTACATACGTTATCTCTTACATTCCCATAATACGTACATAATTTTAAAATAAAAAAAAAGGGAGTGGGGATGATAAATATGATAAGCTATGCGCCACTATTTAAAACACTAAACGAAAAAGGAATAACTTCATACAGATTAGAAAAAATGGGATTTTCCAGGACTAACTACTATTCAATAAAAAAAGGGAATCCTATAAACAGTACAACCATAGATATGCTGTGCCGACTACTTGATTGCAATGTATCTGATGTAATGGAATATATACCGGATAAAACAAACAATAAGTAAATCATGCCCCAGGGGCATTTCCCTTGGGGCATTATCTTTAATTTGTAATTACCGGTTGAATCTGTCTGTTATTCATAGCAGCCTCAATGGTATCTCCTATCTTACTTACATCAGCAATCATTGAATTAGGCTTCTTTATATAATCATCCTGTCCGAATGGTACGAAGAATATATTTTTCATAACCATAAGCTTACCAATGTTCTGTAAATTGATTCCAAGTGCATCATTTGTTGATATTGAAATTATAAGCGGAAGGTTATTTCTTAAATGTGCTTTTGCTGCCATAAGTACAGGTGTATCTGTTATGCCGTTTGCAAGCTTTGCTGCTGTATTTCCCGTACATGGAGCTATTACAAGCACATCAAAAAGCTTATTCGGTCCTACCGCTTCTGCCTGTTGTATGGTTGACATACCTTCTTTACCTGTTATTTGTTTGATTTCATCAATAAAATCTTTAGCTTTTGTAAATCTTGTATCCATGTTATATGTGTTAAATGAAAAAATAGGTGTTATGTCAGCACCTTCATCCTTTAGAACTTTTATTTGTGATTTAATTTTATCAAAAGTACAAAATGATCCGGTTATTGCAAATCCAATATTGCACTCTGATAATTTCATTTTAATGACCTCTCTAATTTTATGTGTAGGAGGTTTTATTTGAGATTGATATCATTAATTATTGTATCAGCTATTGCATTTCCTGCCTCCTGTGGATATTCCTTCCCCGGAATACCAAGGCACTGTATGGCAAATATGTCCTTTTCTTCGCAATATTTAAAATCCACTCCGCCCTCTCCTGATGCAATATCAAATATCATTACATTTTTTGACAGCTTATCAATCATGGTATCATTTATAATAAGTGCCGGAACCGTATTAAAAACATAGCTGTATTTTTCAAAATTAACTGACGTATCATTCATATCCACAAATCCAAAACCTGCGTTTTCAATCACAGGTTTTAATTCTCTTCGTCTTACCATAACATCCACGTTAGCATCTATCTTGTCATTTGTAAGTAATTCTGCGATTGCCTTGCCACAAAAACCAAACCCTGTTACAAGACAATTACTTTTTTCAAGTACAGCATTATTTTTTATTGCATTTTTAATAATACCCTTTGCAGTAAGTTTTGCATTAATCGTTGTAAGTTCATCAATCATAAGATAGTCCACATACTCTATCTTCATTAGTTCACATTGATGCTTGAGTCTGTTAGACATAGCTCCCGAATAAAGTATCTGACCGTATTCCAGATATGGGATAATTCTTCTGGTCATAGCTTCATTCGCCGGCGGCGACAGAACTATCATCGACTTGTTATTGATATATCTTTCTTCACGATATACATCAAATCCCAGTGTATATAACTTCAAAGCAACATAGTCCATTCTGTCGTCTTCACCTATGACACATATATTACTGATATTCAAATCATATACCTCCCTACGATACTCTATTATATTCAATTAAAGATAAATTGTTATTCCACAATAAAATGAGTCCATGCAGGCACAAAATACGATAAAGCCTGCCTTTTTATTACATTTGTCACATAAGAAATTTGTATATTACAGTTTGAAAATAATATTTATAATTTACACGATTAACTTCATCAGCCGAATAGATATTATATACATTATATAATTCGTCATTTATATATACATTCAAACATCCAACCATATCATTCAAATATACAGGTGCTTCAAGCTCATCAGGCATGTCTGCTTCATACCTTACAGTCTCCCAATCAGCCATAATAAGGCTTAACTCATCATCCACATATACTCTTACTTTATCAGCCTCTATGCCATTATTTACGCTGATATCTTTTAATTGATAATTCCTGTCTAATACTGTTTTACTGATAAAATTCTCTATACCATATGAAAATAATGTCCTCGAGTCAGACCACTTATAAGATTTATTATTCGGCCAGCCGCATCCGAGTAAAGCTATAATATATGTTTTATCATTTCGCCTTACTGCTCCTACGTAGCAATATCCTGCATCCCCCGTAAATCCGGTTTTTCCTGCAATTACACCATCAAACATATCAAGAAAAGCATTTTTATTATTAACCGTAAAGCTTCGTTTGCCCTCATAATCTGAGAATGTATAGCTTCTGGTCTGACAAATATCTATAAAAGCCTCTCTCTGTGGAGAATCCATAATGCAGTATTTCATAATAAGTGCAAGGTCCTTTGCCGTAGTATGATGATTTCCATTCTCATCTGTCGCATCAAGACCATTGGGTGTTATAAAATATGTATCTGATAATCCTAATTCCATAGCTTTCTTATTCATCATATCCGAGAATTTCTCCACACTTCCTCCAATATGCTCCGCAATAGCAACAGCCGAATCATTATGGCTCTCAAGCATCATAGAAAAAAGCAGGTCTTTTAATTTATACTGTTCTCCCTCGGTTATACCAAGCTGCACATCAGGCATCTTGGATGCATAGCTTGATACAGTCACTACATCCTCAGTTTCTCCATATTCAAGCGCCAGTATTAGTGTCATAATTTTGGTCGTACTTGCCATCGGACGTGCGGTATTCTCATCTTTGCCATATAACACTCTGCCTGTATCTCCGTCAATTAATACAGCTGAAAGTGAATAAAGCTTCAAATTCTCAGCTTTTGTATCAATATGTCCTATACTTAGATTTAAGATTACCGTTATGCTGATTAATAACGCAAATATCCTCCTTTTCATATACCACTCCATATAAATTATCTATTACTAATATATTTTTCATATAAAAACTTTAGACATAATAATTGAATTTATCTTGTTGATTTAGTATAATACATATAACATAAAGCTGTGCAGATAATCACAGATAACAAGATATACACTAACATATTTTACATAGCAGGTGCACACATATGAAGACTTATTTTGTATCAGATTTAAAAGAAGGAATGGTAACAGGCTCAGAAGTATATAACGATCAGGGTTATATGATAGTGCCTGCAAATACAGTATTAACAAAGACCATAATCAATAAGATAGTTACTAATAATGTATTTAATGTATCGATTTCGGAGGAAGACATAACATCAGGTGCAGCATCAGAAGATGGTCTGCTCGACTTATCCGAACTTTCTGCAACACAGTCAGTAGATACTAATACAGTCGAATACAAAGAATTCAAGAAAGCTTATGATAATAATGTAGAGGATTTCAGCGACAAAATAAATGATATAGTACATAAGAACGCACCTATTGATGTAGATGCCATGATAGATAATACCTTAGATATTGTTAAGGCAACTAACTCTCCGCTCGGAATACTTGCAATGATATCTACACTTAAGAATTATGATGATTCAACCTTCCATCATTCATTAAATGTATCACTTATATGTAACATATTTGCCGGCTGGCTCGGACTTGATGAAAAGCAAACCGAGCTTGTAACTGCCTGCGGACTTTTCCACGATATAGGAAAATTATTGATACCACAGGAGATAATTCAAAAACCCGGAAAGCTTACTGATGAAGAATTTCAGATAATCAAGACTCATCCAAAGAAAGGTTATGACCTTTTAAAGAGTAAGAATGTAGACCCGCATATTCAGATGGCAGCACTTATGCATCACGAAAAATGTGACGGTTCCGGCTATCCTCTCGGTTTTAAAGGTGATAAAATTGACTGGTGTGCAAAGATTGTTACAATCGCCGATATATACGAGGCAATGACCGCAAAGCGTGTTTATAGAGGCCCACTTAGTCCATTTACGGTTATAAGTATATTCGAGGAAGACGGACTCAAAAAATACGAACCACATTACATACTAACATTCCTTGAACACGTCGTAAACAGCTATGTAAACTGCCACGTCAAATTAAGCAACGGCGAAGAAGGCGATATAATATACATTAACAAGGTAAGCCTGTCCAAGCCGCTCATAAAGACTAATAACAGCTTCATAGACTTATCCAAAAATTCAAATATAAAGATTGAACAGATATTGTAAAAACGGACTGCCGCATTAAAACGGCAGTCCTTTATTTTACGTTTCAACTTTAATATTTACCTCTTCCATAGCTTCCTGTCTGAAGTCTTCGATTTTCTCCTGCGATATAACAGGCAAATCATCCATAGACTGTACTCCGAAGCTTCTAAGGAAGTCTTCTGTCGTTCCGAAAAGTATCGGTCTTCCTACAGCATCAAGTCTTCCGACTTCTGCTATAAGGTTATATTCCACAAGCTTATTGATGGCATGGACACAGGATACACCTCTTATGGCTTCTATCTCCTGTCTGGTAATCGGCTGCTTGTAGGCAACTATTGAAAGTGTCTCCATAAGAGTATCGGTAAGTATGTGCTTCTTAGGAATATTTACCAGTTTTGTAAGCACATCATAATATTCATTCTTGGTACATAATTGATATGAATCTTCAAGCTTGACAAGCTTTATTCCTCTGTCGTTTGAATCATATCTGTCCATCATATCGTTTAAAATCTTCTCAAGTGTTTTATCATCAATTTCTAACGTATTTGACAACTCCTTGAGCGATACTGCTTCACCCATTGAAAAAAGAATCGCTTCAATAGCTGCCTCCGTCTTTATAACGCTGTCTTCCATAATTCCTCCGTTAATCCAACTCCAGTGAATCAATTATGATATCACCAAAGAGCTTATCCTGTTTTATAACTATATGTCCAACCTTCATAAGTTCCAATATTGCCAGGAAAGTTACTATTACACTCTGTTTTGAATGGCTTGCTTCAAGTAAAGCCCTAAAATTAATCCCCTTAAGTCCTCTTATAGACTCTCTAATCTCAAGCATTTTGTCCTCAATATTGACCTCTTCTTTTTCTATAGTACCGAATTTACTTCTTATCGGGTCAACCCTGTCCACAGTACGCTTCATAACCTCATTAAATATTTCATTTAATTGAAGAAGGGTAACATCTCCGATTATCTCGGCAGGATCAATTTCTTCTTTAAAGTTTTTAACCTCTGCAGGTATTGATGGAGCCTTATAATAATTCTTTACGGCATCAAGCTCCATATCTTTTAGTTCATATGCAGCATACTTGTACATCTTGTATTCCAACAGTCTTCTTACAAGCTCAGAACGTGGATCTTCCTCTTCTTCCTCCTCTTCGTGCTTCGGAAGGAGCATCTTGGCTTTTATGCTAAGAAGTGTCCCTGCCATAACCAGAAATTCACTCATTATGTCCAGATTCTCCTCCTGCATCTTCGCTACATAATCCAGATACTGCTCTGTAATATCCGCAATCGGTATATCAAAGATATTAAATTTATTCTTCTCTATCAAATGAAGAAGAAGGTCCAGAGGACCTTCAAATTCATTGATTTTATATTCCGGTTTCTCTATCATAATCTTCCCAT
>JAFUEG010000385.1 GCA_017464045.1 Lachnospiraceae bacterium | reverse complement strand
TCCTGGATAGCTATATAGGCAAGTCCCTTTGCACCGTAGCCCTTTGCAAAATCAACCAAGGCATCTATCTTCTTACGAGGCATAGCTCCTTGACCCTTGGCATTGATACCTCTTACGCTTCCGCCATTATCTATAGCCCCCTTAAATACTACAAATTCGGAATTTCTAACTACATCGGTTACATCCTTAAGCTCCATACCGAATCTAAGGTCAGGCTTATCGGAACCGAATCTCTCCATAGCCTCCTTGTAGGTCATTCTCTGTATAGGAAGCGAAACATCAACTCCGATAGTCTCTTTAAAAAGCTTGGCAAGAAGTCTTTCATTTACATCTATTACATCATCCACATCCACAAATGAAAGCTCCATATCTATCTGGGTAAACTCAGGCTGTCTGTCGGCACGAAGATCCTCATCACGATAGCAGCGTGCTATCTGAAAATATCTGTCATAGCCTGAGCACATAAGAAGCTGCTTATATATCTGCGGCGACTGTGGAAGAGCATAAAATGTTCCCGGATGCACACGGCTCGGTACAAGATAATCTCTTGCTCCCTCAGGAGTAGACTTACAAAGTGTAGGAGTCTCAATCTCTAAAAATCCTTCGTCTGCAAGAAATGCTCTTGTAAGAGTTGCAACCTTGCTTCTAAGCATAATATTTTTCTGAAGATCAGGTCTTCTTAAATCAAGATATCTGTATTTTAATCTTAATTCTTCTTTAGTCTTGCTGTTTTCCTCAATCGGAAACGGAGGTGTATCTGCTTCGGAAAGTATTCTTATATCTGAAGCTATTACCTCTATATCACCTGTTGCAATATTTTCATTTACGGCACCGGCCCTTTTGGCAACCTTACCGGTAATTGCAACTACAAATTCACTTCTTAATTTTTCTGCCTTGGCATACTTTTCGGAGCCGACATTTGCCTCCTCAAAAATAACCTGAAGTATACCTGAACGGTCACGCAAATCAACAAAGATGATACCACCCTTATTTCTGCTCTTTTGCACCCATCCCATAACTGTAACCTCGTTACCTATAAGTGCATTACTTACCTCTGTACATCTGTGACTTCTTTTAAGTCCCTTCATTGACTCAGCCATTTTTAAATCTCCTTATCCTTGAAAAACTCCACGAATTCTGTATAGCCTTCCTCTGCCATCTGATCTTTCTGGAATTTTTTATTTTTCTTCATAACAACTACATTGACAGATTTTCCTGCTGCTCTTTCTTCCTTTGCCTTCTCAAGAATCTTAAGAAGCTTATCGGATGGCATACCCTTTTCTACAAGATATGCTTTTTTCTCACCCTCTCCCGGAACCTTGAAATCATTTTCAAGTAAGAGCATTATAATTCTCTCGAATCCGATTGAAAAACCACAGGCCGGTGTAGGTGTTCCGATGAACTTTCCTATCATCTCATCATAACGTCCGCCGCCTCCTACAGAGCCGCCGTACTCATCCATGGATATCTCAAAGATAGGTCCGGTATAGTAAGACATGCCTCTTACAAGTGTCGGGTCGAACTTCATCTTAAAATCAGCCGCCTTGGCATTTTCCACGCTGGTTATTATAGTTTCAAGATTATCTGAAACTTCATTATCCAGGTAATCGCCAAGCTCCTCCTTAATAAATCTTACGCCCTCTATATCACCTGTTGCCTTATCAAATAAGTTAAGGTATTTATCCACTGCTTCACTTGAATATCCACAGCCCAAAAGCTCTTCCTTAACTCCTTCAAGTCCGATCTTATCCATCTTATCAAGTATGATAAATACTGTATCGTAGTCGCTTTCAGGAAATCCCGAATAAGCAGCCATAGCCTTAAGTATTCTTCTGTCATTTATTCTTATAGTAAAATTCTTAAAATCAAGCTTGCCAAGCAGGGTTGTGGTAGCAAGTATAAGCTCTATCTCAGCTAATATAGATGCTTCTCCGAGTATATCTATATCACACTGCATGAACTGACGGTATCTGCCTCTCTGAGGCCTGTCGGCACGCCATACATTTCCCATCTGTAGTGCCTTGAAAGGACTCGGCAGATCGTTGGCATTATTTGAATAATATCTTGATAACGGAAGTGTCAGGTCATAACGAAGTCCGCTGTCTGAAAGTGTGCTGACATCTATATCCAAACCTGTTTCGTTATCCTTATCTGATTCTTTCGCTTTATCTGTATCAGGTACACTCTCCGCTCCGGATTTAATAAGCTTATCTACTGCGCCTGTAAGCTTGTCGCCCCTTTTCAATATCTTAAATATAAGCTTTTCATTTTCTCCACCCTGGTTGCTGGAGAGGTTTTCTATATGCTCCACACAAGGGGTTTCAACCGAGGTAAAACCAAAGGTCTTGTAGGTCTCCTTAATAAGTCCTATACAATAATCCCTTATCGCCATCTCCTTAGGAAGTATATCCTTCATGCCTGTAACAGGCTTCTTCTTCATAGCCATTTATCTATCCTCCTACTATCTCTTTCTGTCTATCATCTCGTCAAATCTGTCTATATAATCATCAATCGACTTACAGTTTTCTGACCTGTCAATCCTTATCACATTGTCCTTTTCGTCCCTAATTACATACTTTGAAGAAGAACCCGCTCCAACAGCAATTATATCAGTAAGCTCTTCCATAATAAGCACGTTATATATGCACTCCTTACCCGGTACGGAGTATCCGACATTTTCAAGATTACCGCCTATATTTTTCTGCCTGTAAAGGTAATAAGGTTCCATACTAAGCTCTGCCGCCGTCCTTGATACCATATCAAGCATTTCATCAACATCATGATTGATATCCGCTTTATACTCGTCCATTTTTTCATTTAGCTTTGCTGCTCTTTTTATCGCAAGCGAATGAACGGTGAGACTCTCCGGCTTTAGTTCTTTTACTTTGTCAAGAGTATGCTGCATCATAGGCTTATCTTCTCCCGGAAGACCGGCGATAAGATCCATATTGATATTATCAAAACCGCACTCCCTCGCAAGAGAAAATGCATACTCTACATCCTCTACCGTATGTGCACGGCCTATGGTCTTAAGTGTTGCATCATTCATGGTCTGAGGATTTATACTAATCCTTGTTACATTATGCTTTTTCATAACAAGAAGTTTTTCTTTGGTTATGCTGTCAGGTCTTCCTGCTTCTATCGTATATTCAAGAAGCTTGTCAGCTTTTATTAAGGTACTGTCTATATGAGCAAGAAGCCTGTCCATCTGCTCATAATTTATCGAGGTTGGAGTTCCGCCACCCATATAAATCGACACAAGCCTCTTATCCTTATACTTTTCTGCAACATATGTTATCTCTTCGCAAAGCCTTTCGATATACCTGTCCACTTTATCATCATGCAGTGCTATCGCATAAGCCGTAAACGAACAGTAAAGGCATCTGCTCGGACAAAACGGGATTCCTACATATAAACAGTAAGAATTTTTAAGGTCAATATCTTTTATAAGCTTAAGCTCCTTGTCCGCAACATCAAAGCTAAGCTTTGCCTTACTGCCATCGGTATCATATGTATCTTTATAATAATCCACTACTTCATTACGAGTCTTACCCTCGCGGATTTTCTTCATGGCAATCTTGGTCGGTCTGACACCGGTTAAGTCTCCCCACGGAAGCTTTCTTCCCGTATATTCGGATAACAATCTGTAAACCGATAATTTCAAATGATTTCTGAAGCTTTTCCGGTTCTTGTAATCTCCCTCGGCAATAACAGTATTATCCCTGCCGTTTTTTATAATATTTTTTATTACAGTATCAGCATCTAACAACTTATCCGGGTTATCAAGCAACGCAAGATATGTCTTTTCAACCTCAAAAAAGGTCCATAAAACCAATCGTTCTTTTTCTTCATCTGTGCCATTTTGATTAACAAAAGCATGTTTTATAGCTTTATCATAATCCTCGATTTTTTCTCCGGGAAAAAACGCCATAAGCATGGAACGTAAATCATTATTGTAATCCTGTACATTTTGCTTAAGCAAAATCATTTCATATACTCCAAACTAAAAATCCGAAAAAAACGGATTCATTCTCTTTTCTCTTCCTATAGTGGTCTTTCCGCCATGTCCGGAATAAACAACCACATCCTCAGGGAGTGTAAGAAGCTTAGCACTTATATTTTCAATAAGGTCTTCCCAGCTTCCGGTCGGAAAATCCGAACGTCCGACACTCATTTCAAAAAGTGTATCGCCGGAAAAAACTATCTTATTATCCTCAAAATAATAACACATGCCGCCCTTGGTATGTCCCGGCACATGAAGACATTTTATCTTTGCACCTATTAATTCAAGCACCTCATTATCATCAACATAAACATCTGCATCCAATGTCATCTCAGGCGGAAAATCAACCGTCATATTGACATGGACATTTTTAAGGACATCCTCTTCTTCCTTACCTGCATACACCTTGATATCCGGATATTCCTTCTTAAGTCCCGGTACCGCTCTTATATGGTCAAAATGTCCATGAGTCAGCAAAATACCGGCAACCTTATACTGCTGTTCCTTACATCTTTTTATTATAAAATCCGCCTTATCAGCCGGGTCGACTATAAGAGTCTGCCTCGTATCAGTATTAACAACCATATAACAATTTGTTGCCAAAGGACCAAGTACATTTGTAACTGTAATTATATTTGCCATAAAAACCTCTTTAATTATTAGCCTCTCGGCTTCTTATTTTCCTTTAGATTATAAGTATTTTCACACGATATGTCAACGATATGTGGGAGCTATAATCTCCGTAGTTTATAAATTCCAATCTAATCTATTCTGCTATAGTACAATATATATTTAACAGCTCAGCAACGGAAGATTTTTGCATTGTAATATTGTTTATTTCTGATATATACCAGTCATAACAAGAGCTTATTCTGATAATATAAAAATTATTTCCTTCTTTCAGATTGAAAGAAAATAAATCCTGATTACCATTTTTATATGACACTGCTACATCAAAATTGTCTACTTCCATATCTGAATTGATTTCAA
This sequence comes from Lachnospiraceae bacterium, assembly GCA_017464045.1. The sequence goes on along the minus strand of JAFUEG010000385.1, from coordinate 1,331 downwards.
ACACCAAATAATTACCTGATGATTTATCAACCTCGTCAAAATCTTCTATTACACATCGGCTTTTCTCGCTATGTATACTTTTTTCTATATCAACACTATCCAAATTTGCCCATATATAAGGTATAAATCCTAAGCTATGTATATATTTTATATTTGAACTGTTATAATCAAATAAATTATCAGGGTCAATTTTTTTACTGTATTCTTCCCATCTGTCTTTTTTACACCATATCTCATTATAATCACTTATAAAAAGAGGCTCATAATTCGTATATATATATTCTGCCAACAGGTAATATCTGTCCATATTAAAAATTCCATCGATACTAAATACAGATGAATTTGCTTTTATAACTTTATAACCATCTTTATCCAGTGCGTTAATCTGATTTTGCATTAGAACTAACGGCACAGTATTTTTATAATGCTCTATCTCATAAATAGCTTCTAATTGTCCATACTCTCCATTAATTAATGCAGGAGTTTGATTTACATATAAAGGATTTTCTTTTTTCAAAACAGTGTACAACTCTGTTGAATTAGAAAAATCAAGGAAAGTCTCATCCTTATGCAGCAACATATTTTCTATTTTGCAAAATTCATCAACATCTTCCGGCAATTCAGGAATATTATCATCATATTTTGTTTTTATGCTTTGCGTACAATACTTTATATTTACTCCTATTTTTTCATTACATTTCATAAAATGAGTGACAAGCATTAATGCCAAAGCTATTACTGCCAAAGTTACAGCTATATCAAAGACTTTAGCATCAAACAGACTTATTAAATCCTTAAGATGCATATCTTTTTTATCTAAATTCTTTAATTTATCCTTTTTTAAAATCTCTGTTATGTTAATTTTTTTACCAATGAAATACATATATATTTTATCAACTACATAAACCCCTGATATAAAATATAAAAGCATAAAAAACTGCTTTAAATAGTTTATATCTTCTATCAGAGAATGCCGTACAACCAGTCTGGTAGTATTGAATAAAAATGCAAGTAATATATAAATACAAACCATGTTCTGTTCATAAGTTAATCTGACGCATTTTTTTATTATCAGATAAACAATCACTGAAATAACCGGATAAATAATATAGTTCCATAATTCATTATCATTATTTGTCAAAACACCATAGCCCCAGTTCTGATTAGAAAGGCATACATTGACAAAATTTTTAATCCACACACTAAAATTTTTTCCATATATACTCAAGATACCATTCAATACCAAAAGGCAAAATGCTGCTACAGATATGCCAACAGCTAAAAATCTGTAAAAACGCTTGAATTCTTTTTTTATAATTATGTATGCAAAT
>JAFUEG010000384.1 GCA_017464045.1 Lachnospiraceae bacterium | reverse complement strand
TCCGTTTCAATCTCTGTAATTTCTTCAAAGACTGCCTCTGATTCTGCCTCAACCACATCCTCAACTGATTCCTCGACTTTTGTCTCGATTTCCGCTTCGACCGCTTCGACTGCTTCCTCTGCATCTTCTTCGACCACAGCCTCAACCTCTGTCTCAGAATCTACAATTTCTTCGATTTCCTCAAATACATCATCGCTAAATTCTTCTGTAACAGCTTCTGTATTCTCAGTCATTTCAATATAATTATCAACTGATGTATCAATTGAACCAAATTCGTCATTTTCCGGAGTTGAGAAATCGTCTATTTCATATTTTTCGTCTTCATCTTCATCTAAAGAAATATCTGCTGCTTCAAATAAAACTCCGGACTTTTTATTTATCTGCTCTGTATCTGACTGAACATTATCTTCATTTGAAACATTTTCCTTTAAGTGTAAATCTTCGATAGTATCAGATTCAGCCTCAAATTCATCACCGGAATCCTCCTCCGAAAAATCAGTGAAGTCATCAGAAAAATTATCCAAATTATTATTTATTTCATCAACATTCTTATGCATTTCAAAATCCTCATTACCAGGAATTTCAGCTGTAGTTTCAGTTATATTTTCAACCGGTTCGGATTCAATGTCCGCAGCATCCGAAATCTTCGTTTCTGAATCGGACACAGTCTCCGTATCTTCATCGGCTAAAGACATAACCTCCGGCTCGTTATCTGCCTCAGATACTTCTTTCTCCGGTTCTTCTTTAATCTCCACCGTTTCCTGTTCTGACTTTGCCTCTGTCTCAGCCTCGACAGACTCTGATTTAGCTTCGACTGTTTCTGTACTGCTTTCTTCTTTATTCTTATCCCTCACGAACAGTTTTCTGAAAAAGCCTGTTGTTTTTTTCTCTTTTTCTTCAGAGTCCGACTCAGAAGCAGACTTCTTATTTTCTTCACTGTCTAAATCATCCGAAGCCTTTCCTTCTTCATTCCGGGAATCAAGGTTTTCATTATCTGTCTGTTCGGAATTTAAATCATCTTCCTTTTTATTTCTTCTTTTTTTGTTCTTATAGTTTTTTTCATCCTCATCATCAATAATCTCTATAATCTCTGCTTCTTTTGGATTAATTCTAAGCTCATCAGCTTCAAATAACAATTTTTCTTCTTTACGAAGTTTTTCCTGTTTTGGATCATCATCTTCCTCAACAATTTTATTGAAACTATAAAACAGACTTTCTGCTATACTTTCATCATCTTTTATTGAAGCAATAATCTTGCTGTTTTTACTGTTCTTAAATGTAGCAAGATATTCATCGACGAGGTTTTTCTTTATATCTTCATCAATATCATCTTTATCCTCCATGCACAAAAGAAGGAATACTTCAAAACTCCAATCATAATCCAAATTATCTATATAATACGGAACAATGTAGTCCTCAAGTTCTTTCGGAGACTTGCCACAATACTTATCATATATATAATTCAGCTGCTTAGTTTCCATGCTGTCATAATCAGCATCAAACATATAAATCTCATAATATTTTTCAACAAGAGATTTATATCCCATTCTCATATATAAATCTATTAATGAAAATATTATTCTTTTTGCCGCCGGTGTAAGTTTACGAGCCATAAGCAAGGTTTTTCTGGCGTCTTTATACCTCTTTGATTTTATGAAAATCTCACCACAAAGTCGTAAGAATTGAGGATTAAGAGATTTTGAAAGGTCCTGACTGTCTATTATATCCAAAGCCAAGCTATATTCTCTTTGATTAGCCAACTCTTTAATTTTATTAACACTAGCCATACTAAGACCGGAACCCATTAAAATCTCACCCCAAACATAATCTCTTTTATTTAATGACCTTCAAATACCTTTTCAACTTTTTCAATAACGGTATCCTTCATATTACCTCTTGTTTTTTCATACTGTAATCCGGATTCCATAATTTCCAGAAGTTCCATTCTGTATTCACTGTCGATTTCCTTTATGTATTCCATAAGAACATCCTTTATTTCTATTACATATTCTTTTGTCTGCATCTTTGCAATCATTTCATCAGGATTGAACTTGGATGTACTCTTCATATCTTCCTGCTTACGTGAACAAATCATACACTCATCAGCACCCGCTTCATTAACATATCCACAGTTACAGGTCCATATCATACCGTCAGTCTTATATTTCTCTACTGCGTCTATACCTCTCTTCTCCTTAAGAGCAATAAGCCTGTGCATAGGCATTGTAACATTAACCGGCAAATCATTTACAGCAAATACGCCTCTGCTTGTAACATATTTTGATATTGTAACTTTTGAATCTTTTATCAATAATATGTCCTTAGCCGGAAGTTTACATTCAATTTCATTTGATTCTATCTGAGTTATATTTCCTTTTTCGAATACAAAGTCAAGGTTTTTAAGTAACAACTTCTCTTCATAAAGGTTGGTCAGCTCAACATCTGCCCGGATTGCCCTGATGTCATCCATATTGTAATTATAAAACCATGCCGATATTGTCACACCTTTGCTGTTTCCGTTTAATAATACCTTAACCGGTCTTGGTACAAGTCTGTTATAGTAATTTGTTACATATAAATCCTTAGAAACAATCTGTTCGCTTGTCTCCTTCTTAACAAGTTTTACCGCTGTTCCGGTTGCAATTGTTCCTACTGAATAATTTGCAAACTGTGTATAATTAAGCTGCAGACCTACTATAGCATCCGCACCTTTCTTAGAAGCTACTCTCTTTAACTTCTCCAAAGCTATGCCGTTTACCTGTTCAAGATTGGCTGTGAGTTTTTCACTTTCAGAGTCAGACGCTTCGGTAACACCTGCCACGAAGCCTTTCAGAAAATTAGAGCCTAAAACTGTCTCTCCACTAACAAATCCCAAATACTCCGTAATTTCATACCCCTCAATAACCGAACCCGTCGTAACCAATATATCTGCCATAATAGAATACCTCCCTGAATATAATGATAATAAAAAATCCTCGTAAAATTATATCACATATAAATACTTTTTAAAAGTATTTTTGTTTATTTTACACAATTTTTTTCAATGTTACTATTAAAATTCCTTAGGACTTATGTTCTCGTATTTATAAAAATAGTATTCAACACTGAAATATGTATGTTCCTCACTGTCTGCAACAACTCTCCAGTTGTCCATCTTATCAAGATTAGGGAAATATGTATCTGCTTCGTAATTATAATCAATCTTAGTCACATGTGCATACTTACAATAATCGAGCAGCATCTCATATATACTTCCGCCTCCTATTACAAATATGTCCCTGTCCTTATATCCCTTGAGACATTCAAAAAGTTCATCCTTGGAATGTACGACAACAGCCCCGTCAACCTTGTAGTTCGTATTTCGGGAAAATATTATATTATCCCTGCCTTTAAGAGGCAGTCCATTCGGAAAAGTAGCAAGAGTTTTTCTTCCGAGTATGACCACTCCTCCCATCGTTATATTCCTGAAGAACTTATGATCCTCAGGTATTGACACCAGCAAATCACCCTTGCTGCCTATCGCCCAATTATTATCTACCGCAACTATCAAATCCATCTTGTACCCTCTCTTTGTTCTAAACTATAAAACTTACTATGTGTTAAACAACTGCTACACACTATACTGCAATCGGTATATTCTCTATCTGAGGACCGGTCTTATAATCCTCGATAGTTATATCATCAGTGGTGAAATCATAGAAATCCTTTATATCGGGATTAAGCGTAAATTTTGGTGCCGGATATACAGGTCTTGCTATAAGCTCTTTGACTATATCAATGTGTCTGTCGTAGATATGTGCATCCGCTATAACATGCACCAATTCTCCCGGTTTAAAGCCTGTCACTTGCGCCATCATATAAACAAGTACAGCATATTGAACTACATTCCAGTTATTTGCTGCCAGAACATCTTGTGAACGCTGATTCAAAATAGCATTAAGCCTGTCCCCCGTAACATTGAAAGTAACACTGTATGCACAAGGATATAAATTCATCTCACTAAGATCCTGATGTACATATAAATTCGTCATTATCCTTCTGCTGTAAGGATTATTTTTCAAATCATATATAACCCTGTCCACCTGATCCATCATTCCTTCTTTATATTTGTGCTTTACACCCATCTGATATCCATATGCCTTGCCTATTGAACCGTCTTCATCAGCCCATGCATCCCATATATGACTTTTTAAATCGTTGACATTGTTAGATTTTTTCTGCCATATCCAAAGCATCTCATCAACTGCCGATTTAATATATGTCTTTCTTAATGTAATGGCAGGAAATTCCTCAGCAAGATTATATCTGTTTACTACTCCAAAGCGTTTTATAGTATAGGCATAGGTGCCATCTTCCCATTTAGGTCTGACCTTCTCGCCCTCAGTACTGTACCCGTTTTCAATAATATCTTTACACATTTTGATAAATAAATCGTCTGCTTTACTCATTTTTTTATCCCTTTCATTTAATTTTTTTAACCTTTGGATACAACAAAATTATCCTTTGAAAATTTATATAAATATGCTACCATTCTATGTAATACGGAGGTGACTTTCACCATGTCATACAATAACTTCGGTTTACATCTTAAAAGAATCCGCAAACACCGTAATTTAACACAGTTAGATGTATCGAAAATGCTGGGTATATCCCGACAGGCATATTGCAATTACGAACAAGGTATACGTGTTCCGGATCCGGATACTCTGGCATCTCTGTCAATTATATTAGATGCAAACCTTTTTATATATTTTATGGAATCTGCCATAAATACGCATAGTATAAGAAGAGAAAGCGATATTCCCATTGAAGAATATTCATCTCTTATTAATATTTACTCCAATCTGTCATTATCAGAAAGATTTCATCTTTTAGATAATATGCTTCCTAATAAATCAGAAAAGGGGAATAATAATGCAAAATAAAAAATTTGCCAGTCTGCTCAAACAAAAGCGGGAAAATGCGGGACTCACACAATATGAAGTCGCAGATGCATTAAAAATATCCCGAACCTCATACGCATTTTATGAGGCTGCCGGCAGGATGCCGTCCGTTGAAACAATATTAAACATCTCTAAGTTTTATCAGATTAACCCTATGGAACTATTGTGTTCTTTTATTCCAAAAAACAAATGGGAAACGGACCCACAGTATAAAAATTTCAGATGCTATGGCAGCGACACTCTTACGCCACAGGATCAGCAATTATTATACAATTATAATCAACTTAACAAACAGCAAAAAGAATTGGTAAATACTCTTATCAAATCTTTTTTCTAAAATACTATTAATTATTTTACTATATAAATTAAGTATCTACAAGTTATTTTTACCTGAAGCAATTATCTGTCATGTCCATTTTCTCTCTGATTTTTACTGAATATGCAGCCACAATAATTTTGTCTGTAAAGGTTATATTCTTTGGATAACAGGATAGACCTCGCATAGCCGTTTTTTTTCTTAAAATCGCTGTACATATAATCAATATCAAGTTCTTTTGAAAGCCTTGCACCTATTTCATTTAACCATTCAGCATTTTTATGAGGACTGATAGATAATGTGGTGGTAAATAAATCAAAATCATTCTCCTTGGCATATCTTGCAGCCTCTCTCATCCTGAGTTCATAACACTTATAGCATCTTGCACCCCTCTCCGGTTCATCTTCTAACCCCTTGGAAATCTCCCAAAAAGCTTCCGGATTGTATTTTCCTTCAATTATTTTTACATTTCTTGCAAATGGTGCTTCATTTATAAACCTTTTTATCTCATTAACTCTTTTCTCATATTCATCGTGTTCGGTAATATTGGGATTATAATAAAAAACCGTTATTTCATATTGATTTTCAAGAAACTCAAGCACGTGTGAGCTGCATGGAGCACAGCAGGCATGAAGCAGTAATTTTTCTTTTTCCATATTTTTCCTCTGATTTTTATTATTTTTTATATTTTTTTCATTTTTATTTGCATTTTTGAATTGACTTTGTAATTAATATACAATATACTATTCTTAGGAAATAAGGATAGTGGTATTTAATAACAATTATATTCATTTGTATAATTCTTATCAAGTATTAAAATCCATTTTCAATAGGAGGTAATTACAATGACAGTGGATCAGGCTGTAAAAAAGTTCAAATTAGAGCCGCTCAACGTGTACACTGCTAAGGCTAAAGCCAAAGAGTTAAACGTGGATGAGGTTTTGTATATGAATGTTCAGAAAAACAAGTATGCTTATGTGGTAAAAGACGGAGCTCGCGGATATATGCTTTATCAGGATGAGAAGAGTTTATACACGAAGATGTATAAGGGACTCAAGATGACACCATTAGAACCATAGTTATTATAAATTAATAAAATACATAAGCCAAGCCTGTCATTTCAGGCTTGGCTTGTTTTTTGTTTCAAAAATAAATTTTCTTATCATACCCTCAAGGTAAACGCACACAAGACTAAGCAATGACCAGAGAAGCGAATACAGAAGACTTATCTGCCCATACAGATTATATTTTAATCCGGAATAGCTCCACACATTCATGTCAAATATTATGTTAACTATTACGCCGGTTGCAAATTCAAGACTTGTAATAATCAGACCACCATAGAGCATAATCTTAAAAATCATTTTATATATTCTGTCTTCTCTTTTTATAATCTCTCTACCCATTCTGCCAACCAACAGAAAACACAGTCC
>JAFUEG010000383.1 GCA_017464045.1 Lachnospiraceae bacterium | reverse complement strand
TCCCAAACCATAGGAAGATGTATAAAGAGGATTTCTTCTACTCTCCGGAACAAGCGTAAGTCCCGATGAAACCGCCATCTCGATTATCGTTCTTCTTTCATCTATCTTTCCGTAATAGGCGCTGACTTCCTCCATAAGAGGTCCATGAACCGTAAGAGTTTCTTTGACTCCTCCCAAAGAATCAATGAGTGCATCTATCGTGCCTTCGCCGCCATCAGCCACACAAAGTTTTACTGTCTCGACATTTCCGAATATCTCATGTGCCGCCTTATCAAGAAGCGTTGATATCTGTTTACTTGTTAATGTTCCTTTAAAGGAATCTGATGCAAATACTAACTTCATAATATACTCATTTCTTTCCTGTCAGATAATATACCGCAAGAGCCGTCCTGTGGGACAAGCCCTCTTTAGATAGAATTCCCGTTATATAATTCTTTACAGTTCCTTCGGAGATAAACAGCTTGCCTGCTATCTCTTTATTGGAAAGCCCCTCTGCCACCGCCTTAATAATCTCAAGCTCCCTCGGCGAATAAGGCGTTGCATCAAAGCCTTCGGAAAGACCTGACGTCGCAGTATTACCGGCGGTAAGAGACTCCATTACGCTTGCTTCCATAACGCCTGTACCGAAGTAAACAGACTTTATCATCTGCTTTAGATGCTCCGGTGTATGATTTTTTATAAGATAACCCTTCGCTCCGTTTTTCAAGGCCTGCTTTACCAGCTCATCATCGTCAAAGGTAGTAAGGATAAGAACCTTTCCAAGCCCTTCCTCAACTATAATCTTTGTTGCCTCAATTCCATCCATCTCCGGCATTTGAATATCCATAAGAAATATATCCGGTGCTTCTTTTTTGGCAAGCTCAATCGCTTCTAATCCATTTGAAGCCACACCAAGCACCTCGAAATCATCATCCACATCAAGTATTATCTTCATACCGTCACGAACAAAATCACTGTCGTCTGCAATTATAACTTTTATTTTATCCATGTTATCTCTCTCCTATCGGAAGAATCATCGTCACTGTAAAACCTGCCTCTGTTTCGAATCCGAGGCTGCCGTTTACTGCCCGAACTCTCTGCCTCATACCGGATATTCCCATGCCGTCAGTCATCTTGACACAGCCTACACCGTCATCCGTTATGTTGCACCGAACCACCTTATTCATCACAACCAGCTTTATATCTATATGCTTACATCTGGCATACTTCATGGAATTGGATACGGCTTCAAAGGCATTATCAAGAATCACTTCCCAGATGTCATCCGTAACAAGAGCGGTATCTCCTTCCACCGATAATTCCGCTTCAACTCCCCTGCCGTTACAATCCTCGCACAGCTTGTATAATTGAAGCATTGCCAGCTTATTTTTCTTTGGTCTTTCTTTTCTTAATATGCCTCTTATCTCATCCATACCGTTTCTAAGTTGATCAATAACCGCCTGTATCATGCCCTTTGACTTTTCGGGATCCTTATCCATAAGAAGCTTCGCACCCTCAAGCTGATAGATGGAGCCGTTGATGTTATGTCCAAGCTTATCGTGCAAGGTCTGGGAAAGATTTGCCCTTTCCTCAAGTATCTGATTTTGAGCAACCAGCATACCCTTCCTTAGCTCCTCCTTGGATGCATACTCCTGCCTTTGCATATCCTTTTTAAGACTCTGCTCAACCCTGACATCCTCCTGCATCCGTTTCTTATAATCCTTAACCACAAAGTTATGCTGAATATATATTACCACCATCATCGCTACTAAAACAAGCTGCGTACCCCATCCTAAGGGACTTTCGATAAATGCACCAAGAATCGGCAGAAAATACCACTTAAAATCAATCTTCGGAAATAATGAGAATGCTTCAAGCACGGTAAAAAACACCAGCATAAGAAAGGTAGTTTTTCCAAAGTAAATTATAAGGCACAGAAATAATATCGCTATGAGCAGTAAATACACCTTGCCCCTGCCGTCAAATATTTCCTTTACGGTCATAGCCCCGATATAAAACGAAACAAGCAGGAGTATCCACACAGATACTCCTGTTGTCTGTATCATATTCATGATTCCGTACACACAAAGAATCAGCATTAATAATATTCTTACAAATACAAAATAATTATCCTTTAATCTTTCGTTCATCTACCCGACACTTCACTTTTCAATCTTCACTGCTCTTAAATTTTATGCCTACGCTTCCAAGGCTTATGATAATTACAAGATATGCTACTGTAACACATAATAACATAAAGAATGCTTTGTTGTCATCGGTTAATATCATTTCCGTGCCGTCAACGAACCACTTCTGCGGCATAATATAGGATAATGTCTTAATCGCCTTGGTCGTATAATCAAGCGGGAAGTAAAGTCCTGCCAGCATAGACGATAAGCTCCAAAGGGTAAATGCCGCAACATTTGCACTCATTACATTTCCCATAAGACTGCCCAGCAAAAGACTGATTGAACAAAAGATAATTCCAAGCAGGAAAATCATACCGATAAATTCCAAACGGTTCATACCCATCGCATCGGTATCTACCAAAAATGAACATATACCGAGAATTGCCGTAAGCATCATAGATACGATTATGCTGACTATAAGCTTGGCGGCAAAGTACTCATAGCTTCCGATACCGGAGAGCTTGATTCTTGTTAGAACCATATCCTTTTGCTCCTTAATCGCGGTATGCGCAACTATAATTCCGCAAAATACAAACCCGAGTGTCATAAATGCAAAGGCATATCCCATCAAAGTTTTTTGACTAATCTGATGTGCGGAAAGTCCGTTATCGGATTCATCCTTTGGCAAAGACGCTTCTTCCTTTGGAAGTGCGGCGTCCATCTCCTTAAGGGCTTTCATGATATTTTCTTCTTCACCAGTAGATGTGTCAGCTTCCATAGTTGTAGCTCCGACCATAGTTGCAGCAGCCTTTATCCTTCCCAAGCACTGTCCAACCTCGTATATCAAAAGCTTTTCTCTTTCATCATCGGATAAAATGTAAACAGTAAGAGCATCATCCTCGTTATTAATTGCTTTTTTATCAAAGCTTTCATCGAGATATATGGCGGCACCCATTCGGTCATTTATACCGTCATTTTCCACGCATATATCAGCCTCTTCCTTGGTAAGACCGTCTGCCTTTACTCGGCATACCTTAAACATATTATTTTCAGCAAGCTTATTAAGCAGATATTCCGAAAGCTCGCTCTGGCACGCATCATAGACCTTTATAACATACTCTCCTCCGCCCCGATAGTAGGCGACCTTGTCGTCTAAATTCGAAAGCTCGCTTATATTAGGAGCATCATCCTTGGAATAATATGCAAGATTATTATCCTGATTAATATTTAAAATAAGTACCGATAACAAAGGTGTTATTATAAGGAAAAACCAGAAGCCTTTATTTCTAAGTGTAAGCTTTAAAGTTGACTTAATAATCGTACTCATGCACCCTTCCTCCTTCTGACATTTCCTGCAAACACTGCCACCAGCGAACAAACAACTATCATAATCAGCGAATAAATAACCGATCTTAACACATAGTCGCTGTGTCCCATACATGAAAGCTCCACCAGTGCCCGGTTTCCGTGATATATGGGATCAATATTTTTAAGTGTCATGGAATGCGGTGAAAACATATAGGTCTCGAAGCTTCCTCCAAAAAATCCCCATATCCAGACTATGGCAAAGGAAACAATAATTGTAACCAGCATACTGTTTGTTATCTCATATAACATCATTTCAAATGCTGATGCCGCAAATATCATAAGAATGACCACGATAGCGGACAGTAGCAAATTACCCCAATGAACTCCCATAAATACCATGCCTATAACCGCCGCAATAGATACGCCGAGTGCACAGGTAATTGAAAGCGGTATGAGTCTGGCAAGATAGATTTGCGTTACCGACAGATTGGAAACGTAAAGCTTGTCATTTATCCTGTTCTTTTTCTCACTGGATAAAAGACCGGATATACATACTATGGCACACCATCCAAAGTACACTACCTCGATTATTCCGTAGTAGTCCGTCGAATCAATCGCAGGCACAAAGTATGGGTGCTCGATGTTGATTGCAGCTATATTAAATGAGTTTATCATACCGTTTGTTTGGTCGGAATCTTCGGATTGGTCTTCGTTGGTTTGGTCTGCAAAGTTAGCTTGGTTGTCATTGGCTTGATCTTCGAAGTTAGATTCGATAGCACCGTACTTAGCCATAAATTCCTCATCCGGCTTGTAGTTTTCCATAAGAGATGAAAATGCGCTTATAAGTACCGCCGACACAAGCACAGGACACACGATATAAAGAAGAATATTTACGCCGCTTCGCATCATTATTTTGAAATTATTTTTAATAAGATATCGTATCATTCAATAATCCCTCAATTTCTTTCCTGTAATGGTGAGGAACACTTCCTCAAGTGTTATGGACTCCACATCATCAACCACAAGCTTCTTTAACTCCTCGCTTGTTCCGCTGGCAATCACTCTTCCGTTATCCATAATCGCTATGCGGCTGCATATAGCCTCAACTTCTTCCATATAATGACTTGTATATATAACAGTTGCTCCGTTTTTATTAGATTCCTTTATCTTCTCTAATATAAAGTTTCTGGACTGCGGATCGATACCAACTGTCGGTTCATCAAAGATGAGCAAATCCGGATGATGTCCTATGGCACAAGCTATATTAAGCCTTCGTTTCATACCTCCGGAGAAATTCTTCGCGTAATCATTTCTTCTTTCGGAAAGTCCAACATACTCCAAGGACTCATCAATTCTATCCTTTAACTCCTCGCCCTTTATCCCGTAAAGAGAGGTGAAAAGCTCAACATTTTCCCAAGCCTTAAGACTTCCGTGTATGGCAAGATTCTGCGGTATATATCCAAGCCTTTTGCTAAGCTCCTTCTTATTCTTCCGAAAATCCTTACTCATAAATTCCACCGTTCCGTAATCCGGCTTAACGATATTGCATATCATATTCATGGTGGTACTCTTACCTGCACCGTTCGGTCCTAAAAGTCCGAAAATCTCTCCCTTTTTTATCTCGATATTCAGATTATCCACCACGGTTCTGCCATCATACTTCTTGGTCAGGTCAACTGTTTTAAGAATTGTATCCATAACATCCTCTCCTGTTTTAATAATTCTTTACTCTATAAACTCATCATCCAAAATTTTTTAACTTGTTCATCTTGTATTGCTTATCAAATAAAATCTTAATCTGATGGTATTATCTTATCAGCTTGAAAAAAAGATTTGTAGTGAAAAAAGATAGGAATTCGATATGACTTTAGTCATAATGTGTAATGAGAAAATAAGAAAAGCACTTACGACAGGGTAAGTGCTTAGCTCTTATGGTATATATTTAATTATTCTTTATGCCTTCCAAAGACCGTGCAGATTACAATATGCATATACTTCCACAACAGAATCATCATCTGTTAATATAAATTCCGCACAAGGTTTTTCATCAGGCTTAAGTACTTTTCTTTGTGCTCCCTTTACGGTTTCCAATGCAATCCATTCAATATAATGTGCGTCCATCATAGGATGCTCTACAGAGCCAACTGTAACAGTTACCTTGTTACCATCCACAGTAACTACAGGTACATGCTTTTCAACTGCACCATCTGATGTACCCGGAATAAGCTCTTTCATTTTCTCACCGCAGCATATCATCGGTGCTCCCGACTCCTTAATCATTTCAACAAAATTGCCACATTTTTCACATACAAAAAACTTCATAATAACACCCCCGTATCTTAATAATTTTCCTGACGTACTTCAAAGAAGGACTGAGGATGATTACATACCGGACACACCTCAGGTGCCTCAAGTCCTACAACAACATGACCGCAATTGCGGCACTCCCACATTGTTACGCCACTTTTTTTGAACACTTCCATAGCTTCAACATTTTTAAGCAGTGCACGGTATCTTTCCTCATGCATCTTTTCGATGGCAGCTACGCCTCTAAACTTCTCTGCAAGCTCAGGGAAGCCTTCTTCCTCAGCATCCTTAGCCATCCTCTCGTACATATCTGTCCACTCGTGATTCTCACCCTCTGCCGCCTGAAGAAGATTTTCCGCCGTATCACCAAGCTCACCGAGCGCCTTAAACCAAAGCTTGGCATGCTCCTTCTCATTTTCCGCAGTCTTTAAGAATAAGGCTGCAATCTGCTCGTAACCTGCCTTCTTGGCAACCGAAGCAAAATATGTATATTTATTTCTTGCCTGCGATTCACCGGCAAAGGCCTCCCATAGATTCTTCTCTGTCTTAGTTCCTGCATACGGATTTTTTCCCATAACAACTTCTCCTTTACTCTTTAGTTTTTTCTAATTTATCACATACCGATTATATGATACAGACATTATACCATCACTTAGGATTTTACTCTACACTTTTTACTCCACTCTTCCAATCTCAGTATAAATCATCCCATTTTTCCCACGCTCCGAGCACATAAGCGAAACCCCAGTTGCCACCATACTGCCTTTCGGCGGATCAGACACAGGAATAGGTTTTCCGTCTTTATATGAACTCTTTCTAATCAGGGTAATGTGCGGTGAAAATCTCTTTTTATCAAACGGTATGCACTGTTCAGAAAGCTCCCGACGCAGCCTCCTCACATACCCTGTAAGCTGCGGATTATCAGCAAGTCCAACCCAGAACAAATCTCCAAAGCTTCCGACTCCGTTCAAGCTGATTTTAATCGGACGAAAGTCCACCCGCTCCATAGCATCAAGAACCCTTTCAGGATTACCGTAATCACCGATAAATGCCAGCGTGATATGCAGATTCTCCCGTTTGGTATAGTTTCCCGTCACGCCCTGTCTTTTAAGATTATCCTGAAAATCAGTCAATGCGTTAATTATATTTTCTTCAAATTGAATTGCGATGAATAGTCTCATAATTAATCAATAATCAGACACATTTACGCCAACAGTTTTCTTTCAAAAAGTCACTGATGTCGCCAGTGTCTCCGCTTTCATAATATTTTACAAGCTTCTTTTTAAAATCCGGAATATGATTTTCCGGAATAATTATTAGTCCAAGACCATGAGCAATCATATAATGATTTGCAAATATCACGGATGCACGTTTATTACCATCTATAAAAATCTGCGTTCTCATACAATACATACAAAGTTCGATTGCTATATCAATAGTTTCCTTATCTGAACCAAGAATATCATTAATGTGTTCTATAACCTGTAGCTCAATAGGAATTGGCGGTACATAACTTGTTCCACCGATTTTTATCGGTACTCCTCGTACCCTTCCACCATCATAAAAAAATCCTTCATTTACCAGCTTAGCTATACGGCATAATAGATAGTAATTACTATCCGATTGAATTACATCCTTGTCAAGAATGAACTCCCATGCATGTTTCAAATTTAGAATTTTCTGTACATCATCAGCAGTCATTCCGTTAACTGTTCCATTTTCAATGATTTCTTCTGTTTGAGGAAATGTCGTGGCAACTCCTTCCAAAATTGCCTGATCATAAATATTTGATTTTAAGTTTGCTCTGGCAAAATCTATATTAACAATAACATCTTTAGACAGTTCGTACCCCTTATATCCGTTTAAAACCAACTCTTTGTCGACTCTTCGAATTTGTTTTTTTAATTCTCGTGCTTCTTTCACATTACGAAGCAACAATTGATGTAATTCCTCAGAATATACATCCACATAAGTAGATGTCAATCTTCCGTTAACCCTTTTTCTGATATACAGATATTTTCCGCTGCTGTTCTCCTTAACCTCAGGAGAACCGTCATATGGAATAAGATTCAACCGTGCCTGATAATCTGCCTTTTCCTGTAGTAACTGTTGAATTGTATCAAAAGAGTTCTCCATATTATATTACCTCCTTAGGGAACTTTTACATTGTATATAATAACATAAAGTTCCCTAAAAATCTATATTATCCTATTTTTTATATTTTATTCTTAATTTTACTGAATCAATTATTCCGTTAACCGATATAGGCCTATACGCCCCATACATGTCACTCCCCAAAATACTCTTTTATCTCCTGCATCCTGCTCATCTGATCCACTCCGAACATACAACGGCTGTTACAATGTCCACAACGGATACAATCGCCCGCTTTAGTGTCCAGTGCATGATAATGCGCCCTTGCCATATCGTCTCCGATTTTCGCCAGATCGTAGAACTTATTGATCATCCCGATATCCAGTCCCACAGGGCAAGGCTTACAATGGTTACAATATACACACTTTCCGTTTGCCTCCGGCGGAGCAAAGCTTCCGATGATACTGTAATCCAGCTCTTCCTCGCTAAGCTCATAAAACTTCTCCAAATATACCAAATGCACTGCCGTCACCGGCAGCAAGGTCAAAGTAATTGATTCCATGCTCATAGGCATAGCGCACGGTCTTG